>CAJFUT010000168.1 GCA_904420255.1 uncultured Angelakisella sp.
ACAGCCTGTCGCCTTAGAGGGGTCCAGGGGCCTCCCTGGTCAATCTTTGGCCACTTTCTTTTGATCAAGAAAGTGGCGACACCGGCGCCGGGCTTCTGCCTGACAATTTCTCAAACCACCGTATTACCCATGGCACAAGGCAAAACAAGCCCGGACTTCCGCTCCGACCGGAGTAAACTATTTAAGAAAAAATCTGTCGGGGCAGAAAAGAAAATATCATCCCGGCGGTTCAGGCAAATCAAAAGTAGAGGGAGGCGCTGCGCAGCAGAAAAAGAGGCTTCGCCCTGCCGAAAAAATGCCCAAAAAACTGGGGGGATTTTTTGTCGAAATCCCGATTTCGGGGAAAAGGTATTGACAGGAAGGCCATTTTGGCTAAGATGTAATTGGATCCAATAAAATTGGATACAGAATCCAGACAACCAAGGAGGCAGTATCATGAGTCCCGCAATCATCACCCTCATCATCCTGGCATTCGCGGCGTTCTTCTTCATCACCGACAAGCTCCCCATCGCCCTCACCTCCATGCTGGTGGCCACCGCCCTCTCCATCACCGGCATCCTGGAGCCGGCCGAAGCCTTCAAGGGCTTCGCCGACGGCACCGTCATCCTCTTCGGCGCCATGTTCATCGTGGGGGACGCCCTGTTCCAGACCGGCATGGCCTACCGCATCGGCAAGTTCTGCGCCGGCAAGGCCAAGACTGACCGCCAGCTCATCGTCATCATCATGACCGTCACCGCCACCCTCTCCTCGGTGCTGTCCAACACCGGCACCATCGCGGTGCTGCTGCCGGTGGTCATCGGCATCTCCGCCGCCACCGGGGTCAACCGCTCCAAGATCCTCATGCCCTTCGCCTTCGCCGCCGGCATGGGGGGCATCATCACCCTCATCGGCACCCCCGCCTGCGCCATCGCCAAGACCACCCTGGAAACCATGACCGGGGACACCACCCTCTCCTTCTTTGAGTTTGCCAAGACCGGCATCCCCATGTGCGTGGCCGGCATCATCTTCATGGGCCTCTTCGGCTACAAGCTGGTCCCCGCCCGGGCCACCGACGACGTCACCATGGATTCCGGCGAGCGCACCGACGTGCCCAAGTGGAAGCAGTATGTTTCCCTCATTGTCCTCATTGTCACCGTCGTCGGCATGATCTTTGAGGACCAGATCGGCATCCCCCTCTTCCTCACCGGCATCATCGGCGCCCTGGTGCTGGTCCTCACCGGGGTCATCACCGAGAAGCAGGCCTACCAGGCCATCGATATGAAGACCATCTTCCTCACCGTAGGTATGATGCCCATGGCCAGCGCCCTCACCTCCACCGGGGCCAGCCAGATGATCGCCGACGCCGTCATCGGCTTCTTCGGGGAGCAGCCCCATCCCCTGCTCATCACCGCCGTCATGTTCCTCATCACCGCCTGCCTGACCCAGTTCATGACCAACAACGCCTGCACCACCCTCATGGCGCCCCTGGCCATCTCGGTGGCCCAGGGCCTGGGGGTCAGCCCGGTGGCCATGGTCATGACCATCCTCCTGGGCGCCAACGCCTCCTTCTGCTCCCCCGTGGCCATGACCCCCAACACCATGGTCTACGGCTACGGCCAGTACAAGTTCACCGACTACGCCCGGGTGGGCTTCCCCCTGGAGATCATCTACTTTGTGGGCACCATGCTGCTGGCCCCCATCTTCTGGCCCTTCTATTAAAAGAAGCCCGGCGGCCCCCTTTTCAAAGCTCCCCGCGCAGGGGTATCATTGAATCGAAAACGTGAAAGAAAAGAGATTGCAGAACCATGAAAATCACCGACATCAAACACGAATACTTCCGCTGGCCCCGCAGCGTCCCCCTCACCAACGGCACCCTCACCTACACCCACTGCGGCCTTTCGGTGGTGACCATCCGCACCGATGAAGGCATCACCGGCTACGGCTTTTCCGGCCCGGTCCTCAACAAGGACCCCTTCCTCATGGTGGGGGAGCTTTCGGACCGCCTCCTGGGGGAGGACCCCCTGGACCATGAGCGGCTCTGGAAAAAGCTCTACGTCCCCAAGCTGGTGGGCCGCCGGGGCATGAGCACCCGGGCCATCAGCGGCCTGGACATCGCCCTCTGGGACATCAAGGCCAAGGCGGCGGGGATGCCCCTCTATAAGCTCCTGGGGGCCGCCCGGGACCGGGTGCCCGCCTACATCGCCGGGGGCTACTACGGCCCCGGCAAGGGAATCCCAGAGCTCCAGAAGGAGATGGAGGGCTACGCGGCCCAGGGCGTGGCCGGGGTCAAGATGAAGGTGGGCGCCCTCCCGGTGGAGGAGGACGCCGCCCGGGTGAAAGCGGTGCGGGAGGCCATCGGCCCGGACAAAATCCTGATGCTGGACGCCAACTGCGCCTATCGCTACCACGAGGCCATCCGCTTCGCCCGCCGGGTGGAGGAATACGATATCTACTGCCTGGAGGAGCCGGTGGCCCCGGACGATTACGACGGCATGAAGAAGATCGCCGCCATGACCTCCATCCCCCTGGCGGCGGGGGAGAACGAGTACACCAAGTACGGCTTCCGGGACCTGATCCTCACCCACGCCGTCCCCATCCTGAACCCCGCCCCCTTCCTCACCGGCGGCGTCACCGAAACCATGAAGATGGCCGCCTTCGCCCAGGCTTTCGACCTGGAGATCGCCCCCCACGGGGACCAGACCATCAATGTGTCCATCGGCGCGGCGGTGCCCAATGTTTCCTATGTGGAGTACTACCCCAAGGAATACGACGCCCTCTGGAACGAGATCTTCGACTACCGCCTCACCATCAACAGCGACGGCACCATGAGCCCCCCGGACCGCCCCGGCATGGGCTTTGCCCCCAACTATGAGGTGCTGAACCCCCACCGGGTGCTGTAACAAGGCCCGGGGCCCCGCCCCGGCACAGAAAAATCCCCCCCAGGGGCAGCCTGGGGGGGATTTTTGCCGCAAAACAGCCCGTGGGCCGAGGGCCCGCAAGGGCAGCTTCATGGGGAAACGGCTCAGTTGGTGCCGATGCTCATGGTTTCGGGGAGGGTGCTGCCGCCGTCGATCACCACCTGGGAGCCGGTGAGGTAACTGGATTCATCGCTGCCCAGGAAGGCGAACAGCTCGCCCACCTCGGTGGGCTTGGCCAGACGGCCCATGGGCACGCCCCGGGCGATGTCGCTGATGGCGCTCTCGGGGTCCCGGGGGTTGGATTCCACCGCCATCTTCTCCACCATGGGGGTGCGGGCGTAGCCCAGCTGGGAGCAGTTGACCCGGATGTTCCGCTTGGCGTACTCCACCGCCAGGCACTTGGTGAGGCCCACCAGGGCGGCTTTGGTCATGGCGTAGGCGGCCTCGCCGGCGTCGGCCACAATGTCCCCGGTCACCGAGGAGGCGATGACGATGCTGCCGCCGCCGTTTTCCAGCATATAGGGGATCACCGCCTGGCAGGTGTTCCAGACGCCCTTGATGTTGACGTCGATGTGGAAATTCCGCATCTCGTCGGTCATCTCCTCAAAGGGTGCAAGGCGGCAGACGCCGGCGTTGCAGCAGGCGATGTTGATGGGGCCGAAGGCCTCCGCCGCCTTGGCGGCGGCCTCCTTCATCTGGGCCTTGTCCGCCACGCTGCCCACATAGGTGATGATCTGGGCGCCGTATTCCTCCCGCAGCCGCTGGGCGGTCTTCTCCACCTCGGGGGAGAGGTCCACCATGCACAGCTTGGCGCCGTACTTGGCGTAAACGGTGGCGATGCCCTCGCCCAGGCCCACGGCGGCGCCGGTAATCAGGGCTACTTTTCCAGTCAGCTTTGCCATAATCACATCTGCTCCTTTTTCTTGATAGTTTTCATGATGATCCCCCCGGAGGGGGATTTTCCGGATCAAAGGGACTGCCCTGGCCCGGGGCGCAGGAGAAGGACACATAGATGGAGCCGCAGGTGGGCACCGGCCGGCCTTTATCATAGCATTTTCCGAAAGGAAATCAAGTTAAGAAATTAACAAATAAACATTGATTTTTTATTAACATTTTTGTGGTTTTGAAAGCTTCGGCGGGGAAGGGGCTTTTTCTGCTGCGCAGGGCCTCCCTCTACCCTAGATTAGCTTTCACCGTTGGGGTACTGATTTCTGAAACGTCGCGCTTCTTTCTATTTTTGTTCTACTCAATCCGTTGGGATGCTTTTAAGTTGTGCCATGGGAAATATTTGTGGTTTGAGAAAAAGTCAGGCATCGGCCTGGACCGAGGTCGCCACTTTCTTGATCAAAAGAAAGTGGCCAAAGATTGACCGGGGAGGCCCCCGGGCCCC
>CAJFUT010000169.1 GCA_904420255.1 uncultured Angelakisella sp.
AAGCTGGCGGAGCAGCCCACCCAGCTGGACGGATACGTCCTCCATGAGCTGGGAGAGATGACAGAGCCCGGCACCTATTCCTACGCCGCCTACAACATCCCGGCGGTGTCCCTCCAGGTGCAGAAGCACAATGCGGCGGGTACCGGCATCCTCAAAGCCAAGGTCCCGGTCTACGAGCTGACCGCCGATGATTTGAACAAGGGATACGATTTTGACAGCCTCACCGAGGCCCAGGTGGCGGAGCTTTCCTACGGCAAAACCCCTGTGGAGGACGGCGTGGAAACCTCCCGCACCGCCGAGGGCTATTCCTACACCGATAACATCCCCGTCACCCCCGGCAAGACCTACCTGGTGGTGGAGGATGAGGTGCTGAACGGCGGCACCCTGGTGCGGGACGACAAGCGGGTCACCTGGTACGCCGTGGCGGAGATGCCCGGGGATATGGAGCCGGACCAGGTGGAGACCGCCGCCCTGAAGAACATCCAGGGGGCGGCGTCGGTGGAGCTGGCAAAAACCGTCAGACCAGCCAGCCTCCCCAGCCTTCTGGACGGGGAACAGCAGCTCACCTACACCATCACCCCCACAGTGAAGAACAGCTATCCCCTCCAGTCCTTCACCCTGGAGGACCAGGGCCTCGCCGCCTATGATGGGGACGGCGTGGCGCTGGAGGACTGGCAGGGCTACAGCATCACCGCCGTCATCCTCCGGCGGCCCAGCCACAGCTGGGAGAACATGAAGGGGGTGGACCTGAGCCAGGCCGCCGTTTCCGCCAAAGTGACCTTCCGCACCTTTGACGGCAGGAGCATTGTGCGGACGGTCGCCTTTGCCAGCGAAACCCACACCCTTACCCCGCCCGCCGGGGAGAAAATCCAGTCCTTCACCATTTCCTGGGAGAGCGCCGCCCTCCTGGAGGCCACCGGCGGGAAGTACGCCCTGGGCCAGGACTTTGACCCCGGCCCGGTGACGGCGGCAGTCACCCTGGACCGCCAGACCGCGGCCTCCGGGGAAACGGTGGAGGCGGTCCGCCGGGTGGTGAACACCGCCCTGGCCCGGCTGACCTATTATAGCTGGAGCGAGGACGGGGAGCAGTCCCAGGAGGCCCGGGAGGCCCAAGCCCAGGCCCAGGCCTCCGCCGCCCTGGGTGAGCCGGACGTCCCCCAGGTCAGCCTGGAAAAGGCCCTGGCCGACGGCAGCGGCACCACCAATCTCCAGGGGGAGGTGAGCTATCTCCTCACCCTGACCAATGAAACCGACCCCAGCGATACCGACACCCCGCCCATGAGCGACCCCATCCTGGTGGACCTGCTGCCCCAGGGGGCGGCGGTCCGGGCGGGCGGGGCGCCCATGGCCGAGGTGGTTTCCGGGGACCTGACCCTGCGCCAGACCACCACCCAGTATGTGGGGGAGGACCTGGCCCTCATCATCCGCCTGATCGGGGAGCTGAAGGCCGGGGAAACCGCGGAGGTGAAGGTCACCTTCCTGGCGGATAATGCCATGGCGGCCCAGGGCGGCCAGCTGGAAAACCTGGCCTTCGCCACCAGCGACCGCCGTGGCACCGCCACCAGCGGGAACCCCGCCGCCGCCTCCTTCCAGGACAGCGAGAGGGGCTGGCCCCAGTCCCTGGACCGGATCGCCGGCTCCATGGGAGATCAGAAGGACCGGGTGCAGGCCCTCTATGACGCCCTGCCCCTCATCGGGCGGTACGGCTATATCACCGCCCGGGCGGACCTCGACTGGACCAGCGCCAGCGACATCACCCTGGTGAAGGCGGTCTACGGCGACGGCGACGGGGAAGGGGCCTCTTACCGCAGCGACCGGACCGCCCGGGTCACCAACGGCGGCGCCGCCTGGTTCCGCCTCACCGCCACCAATACCTCCCGGGACAACCGCTACACCGATGTGGCCATCCTGGATGTCCTCCCCCGGGAGGGGGACGTTTCCCTGGGCGACAACCAGGGCACCAGCCGGAACAGCGCCTGGCCCCTCTATTTCCCCGAAGCGGCGGAGGGCGGCATCGACCTTTCAGGCTTCCGGGTGCTGGCGGACGGGAAGAAAGTGGAGGACTACGATCTGTGGTTCTACACCGGGGAAACCTCCAACGACACCTATGACGCCGCCATGGCCGCAGTGAATGAGGAGGACCTTGGGGCGAACTGGTATCCTGCCGGTGAGCTGCCTGGGGACGGGAACTCCAGCGACGGCAGGCGCACCAACGTCACCGCCTTCCTGGTGCTGGCGGACAGCAGCACCCTGGCCGCCGGGGATACCCTGACGGTGGAATATGAAACCAGGGCCCCGGAGTACACCGAAACAGAGCTGGAAGATGTGGCCTATTTCAACGCCGTCAATAACTTCGTCAGCTTCTACAAGAGCTACCAGGCGGATGAGGAAGAGGGCCAGGCCGCCCCCATCGATCAGCTCATGGGCTCCAATTCCGTTTCCGCCACCCTCCTGCCCGCCCTGGTGGCGGTGGGGGGCAACGTCTGGATCGACAAAAACGACAACGGTATCCAGGATGAAGGGGAAACCCCCGGCGACCTTCTGGGCTACGCCGTCATCCAGGACCTGATGGAGAACCTCCAGATCCAGCTGAACACCTACACCGACCAGATCCCCGGCCGGAACAGCGCCGGCAGCACCGCCGTGGCCACCTTTGTGGTGCCGGGGGCCGGGGACCCTGACACCGACAAAATCGAAATTCGCCGGTTGTGGCTCGAAGAGGGTCAGTTCCTCTTTAAGAGGCTGGCGGCGGGCCGGGCTATCACCGAGAACCATCTGGGCGCTTATCTGACAGGGGAGGAGAACCCGGGCCCCTACGCCTATGAGCTGAACCCCGCCCTGCTCACCGGGGCCGCCCCCTATACCTATCTCATCACCGCCGAGGCCCCGGAGGAAGCGGTGGCAGGGAAATTCGGCCCGGTGGCCAAATCCACCGGCAGCGGTGTCTCCCAGCCCCCCAGCAATATTCCCCCAGGGGAGCAGACCGACAACAACTTCACCTCCATCGCCTTCGGGGACGGGGAAAGCCGCCGCCTGGCCTCGGAGCGGTTCTACCTCTGGTCCTCGGACCAGACCGATATGACCAAGGACCTGGGCCTGGTGCCCTACCGGGACCTGGAAATCCACAAGGTTTCCCGGGAGAGCGATGGCCCCATCCCCGGGACGGCGTTCACCGTCTACGGGCCCTTTGAACCGGGAACGGGCGCGGCGGCCGATTTGACCCAGGCCCCGGTGGCGGACACTGTCACCACCGATGAAAACGGCAGGGCCGTGGCGGAGAACCTCCTCTACTTTATGGAGTATGTGGTGGTGGAAAGCGCCCCCGCCCCCGGCTACACGGTGGAGGACGCCCAGGCCGCCGGCAGCTGCATCGACCTCCTGGGGCAGGGGAAGTGGCTCCTGGAGGTGCCGGAGCCGG
>CAJFUT010000170.1 GCA_904420255.1 uncultured Angelakisella sp.
GCCGCAAACAGCGGGCGGGCCGGGCCGACACCCCCCGCTGGATGCCTGTCGCCCCGCACGGGGGCCCGGGGGGGCGCCCCGGCCGCTCTTTGTCACTTTCTCTCGGCAGAGAAAGTGAGGCCCGGGGGCGCGTCGCGACCGGAGTAAAAACAGAAACGAACCTTGCGAAGCCAGAGAGCGGCGCACAAACTGGCGATTCGCAAACCGCGCCCCACGGACAAAAAAGCCTAGCGCAGCGACAGTCTTTGGTTACTTTCTTCTGATCAAGAAAGTAACATCGTCGGCGTTGCGCTGCGACCGGAGTAAACTATTTAAGAGAAAAGCTGGCGGAGATGAAAAAGAGGTTCCAAGGGGGTTACCCCTTGGTCAGTCTAAGGGGGGTGCCTTTATGTCCTGGCTGTTCGGCGGGCTTTACACCGTGGCGGTATTCTGCTGCGCCTGTCCCGGGGTGCTGCCGGCGGGGAACCTCTGGGCCATCCTCGCGGCGGTGCTGGGCTTCGGGGCGGCCAACCTGTTCCCCCGCCCCTTTTCCCGGCGGACCCCCTCCCGGCGGCTGCGGGTCTGCGCCGGGGGCTGCCGCCTGCTGGAGATTTTTCTCCTCTCCGCCTTCCTTACCTTCGGCTGGCAGCTCTCCCAGGCCTTCCGGCTGCTGCCGGAGGGGTGGCGGGAATGGGGGCTGGGGGTCCTCTGGGCGGTGCTGGTGGAGGCCCTGGTTTTCTGGAACGGCATCCTCCGGGTTTACCTCACCTCGGTACAGCTGGGGATCAAGCTGCGGGTCATCGGCATCCTCTGCGGCTGGATCCCCGGCCTGAACCTCTGGGCCCTGGCACGGATCGTCCGCACCGCCGAGGAGGAGGTGCGGTTCGAGCGGGAAAAGCTCCTTCTGGACGAGGCCCGGCGGGAGGAGCGGATCTGCGCCACCCGCTACCCCCTGCTGCTGGTCCACGGGGTGTTTTTCCGGGATTCCAAGGCCCTCAACTACTGGGGGCGCATCCCCGGGGAGCTGGAGAAAAACGGCGCCAGAATCTTTTACGGCAACCACCAGTCCGCCGCCTCGGTGGCGGACAGCGCCGCGGAGCTCACCGCCCGCATCCGGGAGATCGTGGAATCCACCGGCTGCGGCAAGGTGAATATCATCGCCCACTCCAAGGGCGGGCTGGACTGCCGCTGGGCCCTGAGCCGGCTGGGGGCCGCCCCCATGGTGGCCTCCCTCACCACCGTCAGCAGCCCCCACCGGGGCTGCATCTTCGCCGACTACCTCCTGGAGAAGATCCCCCCGCAGGTCCAGCAGTCCATGGCTGCCGGCTACAACGCCGCCCTGAAAAAGCTGGGGGACCAAAACCCGGATTTCATGGCCGCCGTGACCGACCTCACCGCCAGCGCCTGCGGAAAACGCAATTCCCTCCTGCCCCCGGACGTCCCCGGGGTATTCTGCCAGAGCGTGGGCTCCAAGCTGAACCGGGCGGTGAGCGGCAAATTCCCCCTCAACGTTTCCTACCCCCTGGTGAAGCACTTCGACGGGGACAACGACGGCCTGGTGGCGGAAACCTCCTTCCCCTGGGGGGAGAAGTACACCTTCCTCACCGTGGCCGGGAAGCGGGGCATCTCCCACGGGGACATGGTGGACCTGAACCGGGAGAACATCCCCGGCTTCGACGTCCGGGAGTTTTATGTCCAGCTGGCGGCGGACCTGAAAAACCGGGGATTGTAATTCCATACGGGGGCTCCCTGGAAAAGCGGATACCAAAAGGCGGACCAGCCATGCGGCTGGTCCGCCTTTTCCCGCTTCTGCTCGGGAAAACTACGGTTTTTCTTCGGGGTCCTCCCCGGCTCCCTCCTGCCGGGCAAGGCAGCCCTGGCAGCCGGCGCAGCTTCCGGAGCAGCCCCTGCCCTGGTTTTTCCGGAGGCTGCGGACCGCGAACACAACGCCGCAGCCCACCAGGAGGAGTATCACAAAATCTCCCACGGCCTTCCCCCCCTTACAGGATCAGCAGGGCCAGGCGGTACACCACAAAGGCGACGCACCAGGCCACGGTGGTCTGGGCGGCCATGATCCCCACCGCCTTGACGGTGGAGCCGTATTCCCGGCGCACCGCCGCGAAGGCCGCCACACAGGGCATATAGAGGAGTGTAAAGGTGAGGAAGGAAAAGGCCTGGGCCGGGGTGAACATCTGGGAGAGGAGGGGCACCAGCTGGGTCTGGTCGGAAGCCCCCATAAGGACGGCCAGGGTGCTCACCACCGCCTCCTTGGCGGAAAGGCCGGTGATGAGGGCGGTCCCGGCACGCCAGTCCCCAAAGCCCAGGGGGGCAAAGAGGGGGGATACGGCGGTGCCGATGGCGGCCAGCATACTGTCGGCGCTGTCCGCCACCACGTTCAGCCGGATATCCAGGGTCTGGAGGAACCAGATGGCCAGGGACGCCAGGAAAATGACGGTGAAGGCCTTATGGAGGAAGTCCTTGGCTTTCTCCCACATATGAAGGGCGATGGTTTTGGGGGACGGCAGGCGGTAGGCCGGCAGCTCCATGACAAAGGGGACCGGCTGCCCCCGGAAAAGGGTGCTTTTCAGCAGCAGGCCGTAGAGGACCGCCACCACCATCCCCATGACGTAGAGGAGGATCATCACCAGGGCGGCGTTATCCGGGAAAAAGGCGGCGGTGAAAACGGCGTAGATGGGGAGCTTGGCCGAGCAGGACATAAAGGGGGTGAGGATGATGGTCATTTTCCGGTCCCGCTGGCTGCTGAGGGTGCGGGTGGCCATAATGGCAGGCACCGAGCAGCCGAAGCCGATGAGCATGGGGACAAAGGAGCGGCCGGAAAGGCCGATCTTCCTGAGGAGCTTATCCATGACAAAGGCCACCCGGGCCATATAGCCGCTGTCCTCCAGAAGGCTCAGGAAGAAGAACAGCACCACAATGGTGGGCAGGAAGGAAAGGACGCTCCCCACCCCGGTGAACACCCCGTCGATGATGAGGGAATGGATCACCGGGTTGATGCCGAAGGCGGTGAGGGCGGCGTCGGCCTGGCCGGTGACCCACTCGATCCCCACCGCCATCCAGTCGCTGAGGAAGGCCCCGATAAGGCCGAAGGTGAGCCAGAACACCAGGGCCATAATCACCAGGAAGATGGGGATGGCCAGGACCTTGTGGGTCAGCAGGGCGTCGATGCGCACGCTCCGCTCCTGCTCCCGGGTTTCCCCGGGCTTATGTACCGTCAGGGCCGCCAGCCGCTCGATATAGCTGTACCGCATATCCGCCAGGGCCGCCTCCCGGTCGGTGCCCAGGGCGTCCTCCATCTCGGCGGTGATATGCTCCACCGTGTCCAGCTCGTTCTGGTTCAGTTTCAGGGCTTCCACCGTGGGCTGGTCCCCCTCGATGAGCTTGGTGGCGGCAAACCGGGCCGGAATCTTGGCCGCCGCCGCGTGGTCCTCGATGAGGTGGGTGACCCCGTGGATGGCCCGGTGGACCGGGCCGTCGCAGAAGTCCAGCTTGGCGGGGAGGATCCGCTCCCCCGCCACCTTCTGGATCCGGGAAACCAGTTCGCTGATCCCCTGGTTCCTGGCGGCGGAGATGGGCACCACCTCCACCCCCAGCTCCCGGGAAAGGGCGGGGATATCGATGCTGCCCCCCGAGGCGGTGACCTCGTCCATCATATTGAGGGCCACCACCATGGGCAGCTGCAGCTCGATGAGCTGCAGGGTGAGGTAAAGGTTCCGCTCGATGTTGGTGGCGTCCACAATGTTGAGGATGGCGTCGGGCTTGTCCCGGATGAGGAAATCCCGGGTCACCACCTCCTCGGCGGTGTAGGGGGAAAGGGAATAGATGCCGGGCAGGTCCACCACCGTGTCCTCGGTGCGGCGCACCCGGCCCTCCTTTTTGTCCACCGTCACCCCGGGGAAATTGCCCACGTGCTGGTTGGAGCCGGTGAGCTGGTTGAAGAGGGTGGTTTTGCCGCAGTTCTGGTTGCCGATAAGCGCATAGATCATTCTTGTATCCTTCTTTTCATGTCCGGGCTCCCCCGGACCTTTTTACTAGCGGGGCCGGCCGGAAGTCACTGCCCGGCGTCGGGCTCCACCTGGATCTTGGCCGCCTCCTCCTTGCGGATGGTCAGCTCGTACCCCCGCAGGCGTATCTCGATAGGGTCCCCCATGGGGGCCACCTTGCGCACCATCACCCGGGTCTTGGGGGTGAGGCCCATATCCAGGAGCCGGCGGCGCAGCACCCCTTCCCCGCCCACAACGGTGATGACTCCCCCGCTGCCGGGCTTCATTTCATCCAACGTCACAAAAATTCCTCCTTTGCCGCGCCGGCTTCTTCAAAAGCCCGGGCGGCGAAAAGCAGCCGGGAACCTCTCCATCCGTCAAAATTTTACGGCTTCAGACATTTTCCCGGTTTTGAACACATTATAGTTTAAAATAGAAAGGTGCGCCTGTCAACCGTAAATCCCTCCCGTACGGCGGGGGCCGCGGGTTTTTCGGGGGGCATCCCGGGGAAAGGCCCTCTGGGGGAGGGGATATGGACCAGCCGGATTTTACCAGACTTTTACCGAAACGAAAAAGCAGACTTTACATAACTGCCTTATCCTGTAGGTGCAGTGAAGAAAATGCAGACAAGAACAAGAACAAAAACACCGAAAGGATGAACCACTCTTATGAAACGTATTCTTTCTCTCCTGCTGGCCGCCACCCTCTGTGTGGCCATGACCGCCTGCGGCGGCAGCACCACCTCCGAAGCCTCCTCCTCTGCGCCCGCCTCCAGCGAGGCCGCTTCCTCCGAGGCTTCCTCCAGCAGCGAAGCCACCGCCGAACTGACCGGCACCGTCAACACCAACGGCTCCACCTCCATGGAAGATGTGATGGGCACCCTGATCGAGGCCTTCCGTGAGGTCCAGCCCGGCGTCACCGTCAACTACACCGGCTCCGGCTCCGGCGCCGGCATCACCGGCGCCCAGGAGGGCACCTGCGACATCGGCCTTGCCTCCCGGGACCTGAAGGAGGATGAAACCGGCGTCACCCAGATCACCCTCGCCAAGGACGGCATCGCCATCATTGTCAACCCCGAGAACCCCGTCGCCGACCTGACCCTGGAGCAGATCGCCCAGCTTGCCACCGGCGAGATCACCAACTGGGCTGATGTGGGCGGCAACGACGGCCAGGTGGTCTTCATGGGCCGTGAGGCCGGCTCCGGCACCCGGGACGGCTTCGAGTCCATCACCGGCACCGAGGACGCCTGCCAGTATCAGAACGAGTACACCTCCACCGGCGAAGTGATTGCGGGGGTGGCTGCCAACCCCAACGCCATCGGCTACGCTTCCCTCTCCGCCGTTGAGGGCGATGAAACCGTCAAGGCCATCACCGTGGGCGGCGTCGCTCCCTCCGAGGCCACCGTTCTGGACGGCACCTACGCCATCCAGCGTAACTTCAACTTCATCATCAATGAAAGCACCCCCCTCTCCGATGCCGCTCAGGCCTTCGTTGACTGGGCCACCTCCACCGATGCTTCTGAGCTGATCGCCGGCGCCGGCGCTGTGCCTGTCGCCGAATAAGGAAGCGATACCCCTACATGACTGCCGGAATGCCCCCTTGGCCTGCCGAGGGGGCACTCCGTATGATAATGGCTTTTGCGCCCGCCAGCCCAAAAGCCCTGCCGGGACGAGGCCCTTCCGCTCTCTCCCGCGCCCATCCTGACTGACCCCTTTGAGAAAGGCCGGTGCTTGCCATGAAACGAAAATTCCGACCGATGGAAGCCGTGATGCGCCTTGTGTTCTTCATCTGCGGCTTCATCGCCATCGCCTTTGTGCTTTTTATCAGCGTCTATCTGATTATCTCCGGCCTGCCGGCGATCCGGGAGATCGGCCTGCGGGAATTCCTCTTCGGCACCGAATGGGCCTCCACCGCTTCCGAGCCCAAATTCGGCATCCTGCCCTTTATCCTCACCTCGGTCTACGGCACCTGCGGCGCCATCATCCTGGGCGTCCCGGTGGGCTTCATGACCGCCGTATTCCTGGCCAAAATTGCTCCCCCAAAGCTGGCCGCCGTGGTCCGCCCGGCCGTGGACCTGCTGGCCGGCATCCCCTCGGTGGTTTACGGCCTCATCGGCATGATGGTCCTGGTGCCCGCGGTGCGGGAAGCCTTCGACCTTCCCGACGGCGCCAGCCTTTTCTGCGCCATCATCGTCCTGGCCGTCATGATCCTTCCCTCCATCATCTCGGTGTCCGAAACCGCTCTGAAAGCGGTGCCGCCGGAATATGAGGAGGCCAGCCTGGCCCTGGGGGCCACCCACATCGAGACGGTGTTCCGGGTCAGCGTCCCCGCCTCCTCCAGCGGCATCGCCGCGGCGGTGGTGCTGGGCATCGGCCGGGCCATCGGCGAGGCCATGGCCATCATCATGGTGTCCGGCAACGTGGCCAATATGCCCTCCCTCTTTGCCAGCGTCCGGTTCCTCACCACCGCCGTATCCAGCGAGATGGCCTACGCCTCGGGGCTCCAGCGCCAGGCCCTCTATTCCATCGCCCTGGTGCTGTTTGTCTTCATCATGATCATCAACGTCGTGCTCAACACGCTTCTCAAGCGGAAGAAGGAGTGATATGCTATGATAGAAATGAAGCCCCTCTCCGGCAGGCGCCGGGCCTATGACCGGATCCTCCGCTTCCTGCTCTACTTCTGCGCGGCCCTGACCTGCGCCCTGCTGGTGGCCATCATCGGCTATATCTTCGTCCGGGGCCTGCCCCACGTCACCTGGGACTTTTTGACCACCGCCCCCAGCTACATCCACGACACCATCGGCATCCTGCCCAACATCCTCAACACCATCTACATCGTGGTGGTGACCCTCATCATCATCCTGCCCCTGGGGGTGGGGGCGGCGGTGTACCTCACTGAATACGCCAAAAATCAAAAGCTGGTGGCGGCCATCGAATTCGCCACCGAAACCCTCACCGGCATCCCCTCCATCATCTTCGGCCTGGTGGGTATGCTGTTCTTCTGCGAAAAGCTGGGCCTCCAGGCCTCCCTGCTGGCAGGCTCCCTGACCCTGGTGCTGGCCACCATCCCCACCATCATCCGCACCACCCAGGAATCCCTGAAAACGGTGCCCCAGTCCTACCGGGAGGCCGCGCTGGGCCTGGGCGCCGGCAAATGGCACATGATCCGCACCGTGGTGCTGCCCTCCTCCATCGACGGCATCGTCACCGGGTGCATCCTCTCCATCGGTCGGATCGTGGGGGAATCGGCGGCGCTGCTCTTCACCGCCGGCATGGGGATGAGCCTCAACAACTTCTTCAGCTCGGCAAGCAACTTTATCCACTCCTCCGGCGCCAGCCTCACCGTGGCCCTCTATGTATACGCCCGGGAGCGGGGCGAATTTGACGTGGCCTTCGCCATCGCCGCCATCCTGATGCTGCTGACCCTCGCCATCAACCTGGCCGCCAGCCTGGTGGGCCGCAAGCTGAAAAAGTAAAAGCAAGGAGGAGAATCGAAATATGATGCCCACCATTATCGACGTAAAAAGCCTGAACCTGTGGTATGGCGCCCACCACGCCCTCAAGGACGTGAACCTCCAGATCCCCGAGCGGGAGATCACCGCCCTCATCGGGCCCTCGGGCTGCGGCAAGTCCACCTTCCTCAAGACCCTGGACCGGATGAACGACCTTATCGAGGGGGTCAAGATCACCGGCTCGGTGGAGTACCACGGCCAGGATATCTACGCCCCCAACGTGGACGTGACCTGGCTGCGCAAGCAGATCGGCATGGTGTTCCAGAAGCCCAACCCCTTCCCCATGAGCATCTTCGACAACGTGGCCTACGGCCCCCGGACCCACGGCATCCGCAGCCGGGCCCGGCTGGAGGAGATTGTGGAAAAGAGCCTCCGGGACGCCGCCATCTGGGACGAGGTGAAGGACCGCCTGGGGAAATCCGCCCTGGGGCTTTCCGGCGGCCAGCAGCAGCGGCTCTGCATCGCCAGGGCCCTGGCGGTGGAGCCGGAGGTGCTGCTGATGGACGAATCCACCAGCGCCCTGGACCCCATTTCCACCTCCCGCATCGAGGACCTTGTTTTGGAGCTGAAACAGGATTATACTATAGTTGTCGTGACCCACAATATGCAGCAGGCCACCCGTATCTCCGACAACACCGTTTTCTTCCTTCTGGGTGAGGTGGTGGAGGCCGGGACCACCGAGGACCTCTTTGCCCACCCCAAGGATAAGCGCACCGAAGACTACATCACCGGCCGGTTCGGCTGACGGAAAGGGAAGGTGTCACCACTATGAGAAACAGATTTGACCGGGAGCTGGAGGCTCTCAACCGGGAGCTGATGGAAATGGGCTTCCTCATCGAGCAGGCCATCGAAAACGCCGTGGGTGCCCTCCTGAAGCGGAACACCCAGGAGGCCCGCCAGGCCATCGCCTTTGACAGCGAGGTGGACGCCAAGGAGCGGGACATCGAGCGGCGCTGCCTCAAGCTGCTGCTCCAGCAGCAGCCGGTGGCCACCGACCTGCGGCTGGTTTCCACCGCCCTCAAAATGATTACCGACATGGAGCGCATCGGCGACCAGGCCGCCGACATCGCCGAGATCTGCCTGACCCTCTCGGAGATCCCCGGCCTGGACCTGGAGATGATCCCCCAGATGGCCCAGACCACCATCAGCATGGTGAAGGACAGCATCGACGCCTTTGTGGCCCGGGACCAGAAGCTGGCCGCCGAGGTCATCGGCCGGGACGACGTGGTGGACGACCTGTTCCTCCAGGTGAAGCACCGGCTGGTGGTCCTCATCCAGCAGAACAGCGCCCAGGGGGAGGCCATCGCCGATATGCTCATGGTCGCGAAGTACCTGGAGCGCATCGGGGACCACGCCACCAACATCGCCGAATGGGTGGAATTCGCCATCACCGGCATCCATAAAAACGCCAAAATCCTGTGACATTCCACGGCCCGCCGGGGCAGCAGCCGGCGGGCCCATTCCAAAAGGAGGGATCCCCTTGGAGAAAATCTACTGCGTGGAAGACGACGAAAACATCCGGGAGCTGGTGCTGTACGCCCTGGGCAGCAGCGGCTACCAGGGGAAGGGCTTCGCCGACGGCCAGAGCTTCCGGGAGGCCGTTTCCAAGGAGCTGCCGGACCTGGTGCTGCTGGACATCATGCTCCCCGGGGAAAGCGGCCTGGACCTGCTGAAATGGCTCCGGGAGGACCCCGCCACCGCCTCCCTCCCCGTCATCATGCTCACCGCCAAGGCCTCGGAATACGACCGGGTCAAGGGGCTGGACAGCGGCGCCGACGACTACATCACCAAGCCCTTCGGGGTGATGGAGCTGCTTTCCCGGATCCGGGCGGTGCTGCGCCGGGCCAGAAAGCAGCCTGAGGCCCCCCAGACCCAGCGCCTCACCGCCGGGAGCCTCACGGTGGACACCGGCCGGCGCACCGTCACCGACGGGGAGCGGGAAATCTCCCTCACCTACAAGGAATTCGAGCTGCTCTGCTGCCTGCTGCGGAACCGGGAGCTGGTGCTGACCCGGGAAAAGCTGATGGAAACGGTGTGGGGCTTCGACTTCGAGGGGGAAAGCCGCACCGTGGATATGCACATCAAGAGCCTGCGCCAGAAGCTGGGCCCCCTGGGGGAGATGATCCAGACGGTGCGGGGCGTGGGCTACAAGCTGGTGGAACGCTGACGGAGGCAAGCAATGGAAAAACGCATCTTCCGCAGCCTCACCATCACCTCGGTGGCGGCGGTGCTGCTGGCCGTCCTCCTTTCCCTGCTGGCCTTCCACGGCTTTTTGATGAACGAAAACCAGGAAACCCTCCGGGCCGACTGCCGGATGCTCCGGGAGGCGGTGGAATCCTCCTCCCTGACGCCCCTGGAGGTGCTGGAGCGGATGAACGGCTCCCTGGGGCACCTGCGGATCACCCTGGTGGAGCCGGACGGCTCGGTGGCCTACGACTCCGGCAGCGACCCGGAGGAGATGGAGAGCCATCTCCTCCGGCCGGAGGTCCAGGAGGCCCTGGAGCTGGGCTGGGGGGAGGATCAGCGCACCTCCGACACCCTGGGGGAAAGCACCATCTACTGCGCCGCCCGGCTGGAGGACGGCAGCGTCCTGCGGGTTTCCATGGTCCAGGAGGGGCTCCTGGCCACGGCCGCCCCCCTGCTCCCCATCCTCTGCGGCATCATCCTGGCCCTGCTCTGCGCCGGCATCGTCATCTCCTCCCACACCACCCGGAGCATCCTGCGGCCCATCGCCGCCCTGGCCGAGCGGCTGGACGGCCCCGCCCCGGAGGACTGCTACGATGAGCTGGCCCCCTTCCTGCGGAAAATCCGGGGCCAGCAGCAGATGATCCTGCGGCAGATGGAGGAACTGGCCGACGACCGGGGCACCATCAAGGCCATCACCGACAATATGCAGGAGGGCCTCATCATCGTCAGCCTCCAGCAGACCATCCTTTCGGTGAACTCCAGCGCCGTCATCCTCCTGGGGGCCCGCCCCCGGGATTACGCCGGCCGGGGCATCCTGGCCCTGAGCCAGCTCCCCCAGCTGAAGCAGGCGGTGGAGGACGCCCTGGACGGCCGGGCCTCGGCCCCGGTGGCCAAATGCGGCTCCCGGTTCTGCCAGCTTTTCGCCAACCCCGTCTACCTGGAAAAGCAGCTCACCGGCGCCATTGTGCTGATCCTGGACGTCACCGAGCGGGAAAAGGCCGAAAAGATGCGCCGGGATTTTTCGGCCAACGTGTCCCACGAGCTGAAGACCCCCCTCACCTCCATCTCCGGCTTTGCCGAGATGATCGAGGCGGGGATGGCCACCGGGGAGGACGCCAGGGATTTCGCCCGGCGGATCACCCGGGAATCGGCCCGGCTGCTGGCCCTCATCGACGATATCATCCGCCTCTCCCGCCTGGACGAGCATATCCCCACCCCCATGGCCCGCCTCTCGGTGAACACCGTCTGCCGGGAAGTGCTGGCCAGCCTGGAGCCGGTGGCCCAGAAGCGCCAGGTCACCCTGAGCCTTTCCGGCCCGGAAATCTGGGTCCGGGGCAACGCCGGAATGATCACCGAGCTGGTGACCAACCTCTGCGACAACGCCATCAAATACAATCACGAAGGGGGCTCGGTGTCGGTGGAAACGGCGGAGCAGCCCATGTCCGGCACCGTCACCCTGGCCGTCCGGGACACCGGCATCGGCATCCCCTCCGGCTCCTTCCAGCGGGTGTTCGAGCGGTTCTACCGGGTGGACAAGAGCCGCTCCAAGCAGACCGGCGGCACCGGCCTGGGCCTTTCCATCGCGAAGCATATTGTGGACTGCCACGGCGGGCGCATCGCCGTGGAAAGCGTCCTGGGGGAGGGCTCCGTCTTTACCGTCACCCTCCCCGCCTGGCGGGAGGATGCGCCCTCGGCGCCCACCTCCCTCTGAGCGCCTCTTTGCCGCGCAACCCCCCCCCCCCCGTTTGGCGGGGGGCGCAAGACAGTGAAACAGGAAAGGCGTGGCCTTTGCGGTCACGCCTTTTCATGATAGGGGCAGCTGCTTTCGCAGCGCAAGGGATGCAGCCCCCTGTTCGGAACCCAGCGGCGCCAAACGCACACACGGGGACTGCCCGCAAAGAAGTGCGCCCTTGTATTTGTTCGGCAAACCGGAATTTGTCATCTCAGTTCATTACCTTCGGCATCTAAGAATTCAAATTGCAGAGTGGAATTTGTATGGTCGGAAAGATAGAAGAATACATATGGATAAGCATCCTTCGGGATTACTTCTTCGTACACTTCATTCCCGGTTGTAAATCTAACACTTTTACAGTTTGGATTGTTTACTATAAACGCATATCCATCATTCCATTGAATATATGCAATGTTTCCGGTTCTATCATCAATGGGCTTATGCGTCCGGATAAAAGTGTATTCAGCAGCATTCTCTTTTACCTCAACTTCCATAGGCAAATAATAATGCTTCTGGTATTCATTTCCTGAGATAAACCAAGCGATTGCCCTATCGTCATTGCCACACATTCCTGCATACTGCATATCAATGGTATCGGAATCAGAAATTGGTATCTCTTCTCTTGCTTTTTCTATTAGTTCATCTGTGCCTTTGAGCGTCTTTCCGCAGGCTGATAATGATAAAACCATCGTTATGAAAAGGATTATGGCTAATTTCTTTCTCATTGTGTCCACCCCGTTTGAAATGCAAATTCATTTTTTCTCTCAACCCCCGAACTGCAGACTTATTCAATGTTATATTATCACAAAACAGGATAGGACACAAGACTATTGGCAGGGGCTTTCTGCTTTTCCCATTGTATCGGTGTACAAGGGGCTGCGGCGCCGTATCCCCTTTGTACACCGATACTTGCCTTGTTACAGCTCCAGCTGCCATTCCAGATACCCGCCCACGTCATAGACCCGGGTATAGCCCATTTCTCCAAGGCGCTGGGCGGATCTCCAGCTGCAGGCTCCGCTGCGGCAGAAAACCAGCACAGGGGCGTTCCTGTCCGGAAGGAGGGCGGGAGCTTTCCGGTCCAGGTCCCCTTCAGGGATGGAAACGCTCCCCGGCAGTGTCCCCTGGCGGTATTCCGCCGGGCTTCGGGTGTCCACCAGGACCGCGCGGCGGTCCTCCATCAGCAGCTGTCTGGCCTGAGGGATGGAAAGTGTCGTGTAGCCTTTGCCTTTCATGGCATCCGCTCCCTTCGGTGGTTGCTGCTGCCCTCCTCATTCCAGGGTATGCCGTCCCCCGCCGGTTGGTGCGGGGCCGCGGGCCCCTTATGCCGCCGTGATGGGGCGGACCTCCAGGGCCACCCCCTGGGGCGGGATGCTCATGGTCATAATTCCCTTGTGGTAGATATTGAGGAGGGTCCCTTCCGTCAGGTCCTCCAGATTGCAGTAAAACTGGGTTTCATCCCCGGTATGGAACACAAACTGGACCATGGGGTCCTCCCACTGGTCCTGGGCGGTGCCCTCCGGCACCATCACCAGGTCCACGCTCCCGTCCTCCTTCTCCTGGACGGCGGTGAGGATGCCGTTGTAGTAAACCGCCTCGGCGGGCATCAGCTTGTTGACGGCGATGGCCGGATAGCAGGTGATGGCACAGGCCTCCCCTTCTTCCTCCGCCGGCGGGTTATAGTACACCTCCAGGTGGTCCCCCAGGGCGATCTCCGAAAGGTCGAAGCTGGCGTCGGCCCCCTCCAGGGTCACCAACAGCTGCTCCGGCAGCCCCGAGCCCTGGAAGGCCTCCAGCTTGTAGATGGTTTCGCCGCTGAGGACGGTGTCAATGGAGGCGACGGTGCCCCGGTAGCGGCTGGCGTCAGCGACATATAGGGATTTCACGGCGTTCTCCCCTTCCTCCGTTCCGCTTTCCGGGGATTGGCTTTCCTCCGCGGGCTGGCTTTCCGTCTCCCCGGCGGAAGCGGAAACGGCCTCGCTCTCCGGGGCGCTCCCCCCTTCCCCCGCCGGGGCGGCGCAGGCGGCAAGGGTACAGCAAACCGCCATGGCGGACAGCAGGGCGATGATACGGCGAAATGTCATGATGATTTCCTCCTGGTCAATCCTGATTTTGATGGCCGGCCTTCCGGCCCGGCATTTTATCAGTGGCGAAAAAAAGGGATTTTATTGCAGGCCGGCCAAGCTCTGGAAAACCGCCCCCCCGCGCCGGATATAGTATATGCCGCCCGGCAGATGGATACCGGGCGGCATTTTCAGGAAATCCGTTTTTTGCTGTGGAAAAGCATCGCAAACGGCCATCTGCCGCCTCCGGCGGCACGGCC
>CAJFUT010000171.1 GCA_904420255.1 uncultured Angelakisella sp.
AATACGACACCGTTCGGCCCGGGGAAGGGGTATCTTAGAGAAAGGAGGTGAGGGGCCATGGCCAAGGCCACGGAATTTGACAAGCTGCGGAAAAGCCGGCGGCGCAAGCGGATGTTCCGGCGGATCGTGGCGGGGCTGATCTTCCTGGTTTTTGCCGGGGTGTGCTTTGTTTCCTCCTCCTTCGTCTACCAGCTGGACCTGGGCAGCCGCCTGGACAACCTCCGGGCCTCCCTGGAGGGGGGCGACGGCTTCCCCGTGTCCATGAGCGACCTGACCATCCTGAACCTGCTGCCCATGGACGGGGACGTGGCGGTGGCCACCACCGCCGGCACCTACCTTTACAACGGCAACGGGGCCCTCACCGCCACCTGCCTCAACGACTTCCGCACCCCCCAGGCCAAATCCGCCGGGGGCAAGCTCCTCACCTACGACCTGGGGGGCACCGGGCTGCGGGTGGACAACAAGCGCCGGGAGCTCTGGGCGGAGGAGGTGGAGGGGGGCACCCTCCTGGCCGCCGACATCGGGGAGAACGGCGCCGTGGCGGTGGCCCAGACCATCGCCGGCAGCTATGCCCAGGTCACCGCCTACAATCCCCGCTTTGAGCTGATGTACTCCTGGCGGGTGCCGGACAGCTACATCACCGGGGTGTCCCTTTCCCGGGACGGCACCATGATGTCCTGCGCCGGGGTGGGGATGGAGGGGCAGCACGTTGCGGGGCTGCTGCGAATCCACCACTTCGACCGGGACGAGGAGGTGGCCCGGATTTCCTTCCCCGACCAGGTGGTGGTTTCCATGGTCTGGACCGGGGAGGAGGAGGTCCAGGTGGTCACCGATAAAGCCCTCTACCTTTACAGCAAGGAGGGGGAGCAGCTGGCCATGGCGGAGCTGCCCGGCCAGATGGTCACCTTTGAAAACGTGCCGGGGAACCTCTATGTGGCCTACGGGGACTACCGGGACCCGGAGGGGGTCACCATCCTGGCCTATTCCGGGGACCTGGAGCAGGTGGGGGAGGCCTCGGTGGACCGGAAGGTCCTTTCCCTCACCGCCGACGGCCACCACCTGCTGGTCCTCACCGAAGGCCAGCTCTACCTGGGGGACCCCAGCCTCCGGGAATTGAAGGCCCGGGACCACCAGGGACTCTACTGGGTGTGCCTGGCCGGCAGCAGCCTTTACGGCATCACCCCCGACGGCCTGGTGCGGGAGGGACTCTGACCCTCCGCCGGGACGCCGCGCCTTCCCGGCCCCCGCCCCTCCCGGGCAGGGCCCGGGATCATCAAGAAGGAGTATCACATTCATGAATCTGCCGATGAATCTCATCCTGGACCTGGCCCTGGGCCTGGTCCTCCTCTCCATCCTCTACACCTCCTGGAAGCGGGGGTTTATGGCCACCGCCATCCGGCTGGCCGGGACGGTGGCCGGCTTCCTCCTGGCCTCCCTGGTGA
This sequence comes from uncultured Angelakisella sp., assembly GCA_904420255.1. Classification (GTDB taxonomy): domain Bacteria; phylum Bacillota; class Clostridia; order Oscillospirales; family Ruminococcaceae; genus Angelakisella. The sequence goes on from CAJFUT010000171.1 coordinate 1,443, forward strand.
GCCGCCCGGCGGCGGCGGAGCTTTACAGCCGCTTTTTGGAAAGCCGGGTGGAGGATTATGTCCGGGAGAACCTCCTGGCGGAAGGAAGCGCCCTGGCGGAGGCCCTGGCGGGGAGCAGCCAGGTGAATTCCGCCTGGGAGGCGGTGGCAGAGCTCCTGGAGGAGTGGGGGCTGGATTACTACACCTCCGGCAGCGCCGGGGACATGAGCCGGGAGCTGCTGGACCTGCTGGGCCCCGGGACGGACCCCGCCCATGCCGTGGCCCAGGTGGCGGTGCGCCCCCTGGTGCTGACGGTGCTGGAGATCGCCGTCTTTTTCCTGGTCCTCTTTGCGGTGGGGCTGGTGGTGCGGCTGCTTACCGGCCTGGCCCTGGGGGTGAACCATATCCCCCTGGTGGGGGGCGTCAACCGCCTGGCGGGGCTCCTCTGCGGCGGGGTGTACGCCCTGCTGGTGGGGTACCTGGTGTCGGCGGCCCTGGTTTTCCTCACAGGGGTGAGCCAAAACCGCTGGGAATACCTCAACAGCGGCATCCTCCGGGAAACCTGGCTCATCCAGGGGCTGCTGAGCCTCCGGGACTTCCGGCCCTAGCACAAAAATTGGCAGTCATACCGCTTGAGTGCTAAATTTGATTTTCTGTTCCCAGATCATTCATAACCTGTTCACAGGAACGGAATATAATAGCCCCAGGCACCCTGGAAAAGCATACTCGAAGCCGGTGTGCCCAGGCTTGGGAAGGGTGTTTCCCACCAAGGGGAGGAGAGATACCATGAATATGGAAAACATGATGTGCAGCCGCTGCCACAAGCGGATGGCGGTTATTTATATGACCCGGATGGAAAACGGGAAAACCATCAACGAGGGGCTCTGCCTCAAATGCGCCAGGGAGCTGGGCCTCAAGCCGGTGGACGACATCATGAGCAAAATGGGCATCACCGACGACGACATCGACGCGGTGAGCGACCAGCTCATGGAAACCATGGGGGAGGCGGAAAACGGCGACCTGTTCCAGCAGGGGGGCGCCATGCCCTTCCCCTTCATGCAGAACTTTATGGGCCAGGGCGGGGAGATCGCCCAGCCCCGGGAGCAGAAAGCCCCCGGCAAGGCCCCGGAGCGCCCGGCGGAAAAGAAGCCCGCCTTCAAGTTCCTGGACAACTTCTGCGAAAACCTGACCCAGAAGGCCCGGGACGGCCTTATGGACAACATTGTGGGCCGGGAGCAGGAGATTTACCGGGTGATGCAGATTCTCAACCGGCGCACCAAGAATAACCCCTGCCTCATCGGGGAGCCCGGAGTGGGCAAAACCGCCATCGCTGAGGGCATCGCCCAGCGGATCGCCGCCGGGGAGGTGCCCGCCAAGCTGCGGAAAAAGGAGCTGTACCTTCTGGACCTCACCGGCCTTGTGGCGGGGACCCAGTTCCGGGGGCAGTTCGAGAGCCGGGTGAAGGGCCTGCTGGCGGATGTGAAGAAGCACGGGGACGTGATCCTCTTCATCGACGAGGTCCACACCCTGGTGGGGGTGGGGGACAGCGAGGGCAGCATGAACGCCGCCAATATCCTCAAGCCCGCCCTTTCCCGGGGGGAAATCCAGATCATCGGCGCCACCACCTTCAACGAATACCGCAAGAACATCGAGAAGGACGCCGCCCTGGAGCGGCGGTTCCAGCCGGTGAAGGTGGGGGAGCCCACCATCGAGGACACGGTGGCGGTCCTCAAAGGGGTCCGCAAATACTACGAAAGCTACCACCGGGTGAAGGTCAGCGACGAAACGGTCCGCCAGGCGGTGGTCCTTTCGGAGCGGTATATCACCGACCGCTTCCTCCCGGACAAGGCCATCGACCTGCTGGACGAAGCCTGCTCCTGCGCCAGCCTGGAGAACCAGGAGCTGGCCCGGTACGATGAGCTGTTCGCCCGGAAGGCGGCCCTGGATGGGGAGATCGAGGCCCTCACCGCGGCGGAAACGGTGGATTATGAGGCGCTGGCCCAGAAGAAATCCCAGGCGGCCCGGCTCCAGGAGGAGATTCAGGAGCTGGCCCCCAGGGCCCTAGACCAGCCGGTGGGGGAGGAGCACCTGGCCCGGGTCATCGAGCTGTGGACCGGTATCCCCGCCAGCAAAATCCAGGAAACCGAGCTGCGCCGGGTGGCCCGCCTGGAGGAGAACCTTGCAAAGCACATCATCGGCCAGGAG
>CAJFUT010000172.1 GCA_904420255.1 uncultured Angelakisella sp.
ACAGTATACTATAGCACAAACGCCGGTTATTCGCAACTTCCGGGCCCTTCCCCCGGGGAAAGGCCAAAAATTTCCCCCGGGGAGGTGCAAAGCCGCCTGGTTTGTGGTAAACTATATCCGTATTCTGCCGAAGAAGGCTCCCCACAGGGGATTTTTCACATCAGGAGGCGCAGCTATGGAGAAAAAGAAGTTTTATATCACCACCCCCATCTATTACCCCTCGGACACCCTGCACATCGGCCACAGCTACTGCACCGTGGCCACCGACACCATGGCCCGGTACAAGCGGCTCACCGGCTATGACGTCATGTTCCTCACCGGGGCGGACGAGCATGGGCAGAAGATCGAGGAGAAGGCCAAGGCCGCCGGGGTCACCCCCCAGCAGTATGTGGACCGGATCGTCGCCACCTTCCAGGACCTCTGGAAGCTGATGAACATTTCCAACGACCGCTTCATCCGCACCACCGACGACTACCATGTGGAATCGGTCAAGAAGATCTTCAAGGCCCTCTACGACAAGGGGGACATTTACAAGGGTTCCTACAAGGGGAAATACTGCACCCCCTGCGAATCCTTCTGGACCGAGAGCCAGCTGGTGGACGGCAAATGCCCCGACTGCGGCCGCCCCGTCCAGGACGCCGAGGAGGAGGCCTATTTCTTCCGCCTCTCCAAATACGCCGACCGGATCCTCCGGCTCTACGACGAGCATCCGGAGTTTTTGACCCCCCAGTCCCGGGTCAACGAGATGAAGGCCTTCATCAACCAGGGGCTGGAGGACCTCTGCGTTTCCCGCACCAGCTTCACCTGGGGGGTGCCGGTGGACTTCGACCCCAAGCACGTGGTCTATGTCTGGGTGGACGCCCTGACGAACTACATCACCGCCCTGGGCTACGGCAACGAGAGATATCACGACTTTGAGAAATACTGGCCCGCCGACGTCCACTTTGTGGGCAAGGAAATCGTCCGCTTCCACGCCATCATCTGGCCCGCCATGCTCATGGCCCTGGACCTGCCCCTGCCCAAGCGGGTCTTCGGCCACGGCTGGCTGCTGCTGGACGGCGGCAAGATGAGCAAATCCAAGGGGAACGTGGTGGACCCGGTGTTCCTCTGCAACCGCTACGGGGTGGACGCCATCCGCTTCTTCCTGCTGCGGGCCTTCCCCTTCGGCTCCGACGGGGTCTTTTCCAACGAGGCCCTCATCTCCACCATCAATTCCGACCTGGCCAACGACCTGGGCAACCTCCTGAGCCGCACCGTCAGCATGGTGGAGAAGTACTTCGGCGGCACCCTGCCCGCCCACCGGGCGGCGGAGCCCATGGACGAGGAGCTGATGGCCCTGGTGCGGGCCCTCCCCGACGCCTATTCCGCCCAGATGGAGGCCTTCGCCTTCCAGAACGCCCTGGCGGAGGTCTTCAAGGTGGTGGGCCGGGCCAACAAGTACATCGACGAGACCACCCCCTGGATCCTGGCCAAGGATGAAAAGCTGCGCTCCCGGCTGGCCGCCGTCATGTATAACCTCCTGGAGGCCCTGCGGGTCTGCGGCGTCCTCCTTTCTCCCTTTATGCCCGACACCTCGGTGAAGATCCTGGACCAGATCGGCGCCCTGCCGGAGGAACGCACCTGGGAAAGCGCCCGGAAGCCCTGCGCCCTCCGGGACCAGGTGACGGTGAAGAAGGGGGATACCCTCTTCCCCCGCATCGACGCCGAGAAGGAGCTGGCGGAGCTGGCCGCCCTCCAGGAGGCCAAAAAGGCCGAGGCGGGGAAGGGCAAAAAACCCCAGGCCCAGCCGGTGGCCCCCCAGATCACGGTGGACGACTTTTACAAAACCGATCTGAGGGTGTGCAAAGTGGTGAAGTGCGAGGCGGTGCCCAAGGCCAAAAAGCTGCTGCGGCTGGAGCTGGACGACGGCCTGGGCGGCCGGCAGATCGTTTCCTCCATCCACCCCTGGTATGAGCCGGAGGAGCTGGAAGGGCACAACATCATCGTCATTGTCAACCTCCGGCCCGCCAAGTTCTGCGGGGTGGAATCCAACGGGATGCTCCTGGCCGGGGACGACGAGAAGGGCGACTGCAAGGTCATTTTCGCCGACAACCTGCCGGTGGGCGCCAAAATCGGTTAAGCCGGCTGGGGCCGGCGGCCTGGCCGGTCCCGAACGGGATGAAAGCCCCGGTGGGGCTTTCAAGGCCACGTTCCCGACCGCAGGGATGTCCGTGAGAGAAGGCTGTGGAAGCCCGCCGGTTTGTGCGCCGCTCTCCGGTGGGCCGGCGGCCAAGTCCGTGAGAGAAGGCTGCGGAAGCCGCCGGTTTGTGCGCCGCTCTCTGGCGGGCTGGCGCCCGCAGGGTTCGTTTCTGATTGGAGATTCAGAAGGCGAGGGAAAGAATGGAAGGATTGCAGGGGATTTTTGACTCCCATGCCCATTACGACGACGAGGCCTTCGCCCCGGACCGGGAGGAGGTGCTGGCCTCCCTGGCCGGGGCCAGGGTGGAGGCGGTAATGAACATCGGCGCCGACCTGGAAAGCTCCCGGGCGGCGGCGGAGCTGGCCCGGGCCCACGATTTCGTCTGGGCGGCGGTGGGGGTCCATCCCCACGGGGCGGCGGACCTGCCGGAGGACTGGCTCCGGCAGCTGGAGGAGCTGGCCGCCCTGCCGAAGGTCCGGGCCATCGGGGAGATCGGCTTCGATTACCACTACGACGCCGGGTGGAAGGAGGCCCAGCGCCGGGCCTTTGAGGAGCAGCTCCGGCTGGCGGCCCGGCTTTCCCTCCCGGTGGTGATCCACGACCGGGAGGCCCACGGGGACACCATGGAGCTGCTGCGGCAGTACCGTCCCGCCGGGGTGGTCCACTGCTATTCCGGCTCCGCCGAAATGGCGAAGGAGGTCCTCTCCCTGGGGATGTACGTCGGCTTCACCGGGGTGGTCACCTTCAAAAACGCCCGGAAGGCCCTGGAGGCGGCGGAGGTGGTCCCCCTGGACCGGCTCCTGGTGGAAACCGACTGCCCCTATATGGCCCCGGAGCCCTTCCGGGGCAGGCGGTGCGACAGCACCATGCTCCCCTACACCATCCAGAAGCTGGCCCAGGTGAAGGGGGTGTCCCCCCAGGAGCTGGCCCGGGCCGCGGCGGAAAACGCCCGGCGGCTTTTCGCCATCCCGGGGTGAGGCGGCAAAGAAAACCAAGACCCCCTGGGGCGGTACCGCCCCAGGGGGTCTTTTTTGTCACCTCAAATTTTGGAAGGGCCGCCGCTCCCGGGGATGGAAGCGGCCCAGGGGAGGGACTCCTCCCGGAAGGGAACCCGGGACGGGTTGCCGTCGGCCTGCCAAAGTTTTCCGGTCCCGGCGTCCCAGACCACCGACCAGACGGTATCGTGGCCGGTATCCTGGCAGTATTGGCAGAGGAAGCCCCGCCTGCCGGCCAAAAGGTCCATGGCGTCCCGGGGATCTGGGGCCGGCGCCATCCCCGGCAGGGCCCGGCAGAGGGTTTGGTGGCGCTCCTCCGCCTGCCAGTTTTCCTCCGGCGGAATTTCCCGCCGGGGCATGGAGGGAAGGTGGAAGGCGTTGACCGCGCAGACCCAGGCGGATTCTTCCCGGGGCCGGAGGATTTCCCGGCGGCCCCCGCAGTTTTCCACCAGGGCGATCTCACCGTTTCGGTCGGCCAGCACCAGGGTGTGGCTGGAGCCGGCGGGCACCCGCTCCAGAAGGGCCAGGGCCTGGGGGACATCCCGGCAGCTTTCCAAAACCAGCCGCAGCAGCATCCCGGCCCCCAGGCCGGGACGGACCTGGAAGGGAGGTGCAGAGGTAAGGCCCACCGCCAGCCCCTCCTGGTTTACCCCGTCTTCCATCTCGACAAAGGCGGTGGTGTTGCCCCGGAAGGGGAGGCCTCCGTCGGAAAAGCGGAAGGAGCAGCTGATGTAAAGATCCTCCAGGCAGGTGAGAAAATCGCTGTTGCGGCCGAAGACGGCCCTGCGGCCCTGGCGGAAAGCAAAGGTGGAGCAGCAGCTCCCGGGAAGGAGGCAGTACATTGGCAGCAGCGCCCCCTCCAAATACGCGGAAGGGCAGCCCTGCCCCCGGGCCAGGCCCCGGATCTCCTCTAGGACGGCGGGGTACCATTCCTGGTAAAAGGGCAGGCAGGCCTGGGCGAAGTCCAGCCGCTCCCGGGTGACGGGAAAGGGGACCCGCTCCGGGAGCAGGACCCCTCTTTCCCGAAAGAAGGCCCCCAGCTGCTCCCCGATTTCAAAATGGGTTCCGGTCAGATTGATGCGAAGCATAAAACACTCTCCTTGCTTGAAAATCTTTGGGGTTCAGGTTTTGGAGAGTGGCGCCATCTCCTGAAAACAGGGTAGCACATTAAAAAATTCCCCGCAAGCCCCCCGGCAGCGGCGCTTCCCCCTACGCCCCCTCCGGCCCCCGGGGGGCCTCCGCCGCCTCACGCTCCCGGCGGAGCTTCTGCCCCAAGAGGGAGTCGTTGATGGCGTGCTTGACGGCGAAATAGGCCGCGGCGTAAATCACCGCGCCCAGCAGGGTGATGGGCAGCAGCAGCTCCAGGAAAAAGGAAATATTTACCCCCAGCTCCCGCAGAAAATGGCTCACCATGGCAAAGCTCCTTTCAAAACGGAATGTATTTTAATGGAGTACGCCTGTGCGCTTATGATAGCATTTTCCGGCGGGAAAAGCAACCTGCACAAAATTCCGCCGGCTGGGCAGGATTTCTTTTCCCAAAAGGGGGCAGAATGACTCTTGCATTTTGCCGGGAAAAAGTGTATGCTAGTAGCAATCACTCATTTGCTTTAAACCATAAAAGCTTTAAACCGATAAAGCAAATGAGAAAAAGCTTTGATTTTTAAGGAAAAGGGGAATCGATGATGAAAGCGAAACGGATCCTTGGGACATTGCTGGCGGGGGCCATGGCCCTCTCCCTGGCCGCCTGCGGCGGGACCTCCGGCTCCTCCCAGAGCGAGGCCGCCTCCGGCTCCGGCTCTGCCTCCGCCTCGGGCGAGGCGCTGAAGATCGGCATTATCCAGCTCATGGAGCACGACGCCCTGGACCAGGCCTATCAGGGCTTTGTGGACGGCCTGGCCGAGGCCGGCTATGTGGACGGGGAGAACATCACCATCGATTACCAGAACGCCCAGGGGGAGCAGGCCAACTGCGTCACCATCGCCGATAAGCTGGTGGCGGACCAGTGCGACCTGGTGCTGGCCATCGCCACCCCGGCGGCCCAGGCCATGGCCAACGCCACCACCGAAATCCCCATCCTGGTCACCGCCGTCA
>CAJFUT010000173.1 GCA_904420255.1 uncultured Angelakisella sp.
AAAGCGAGGTGAAAGGGACCGGAGCGGAGCAAAAACTTCATGGGCGGACGTCTCGCCCCGAAAGCGGGCAAAGGCGCCGCCCATGAAGTCTTTGCCCTCTCGGGCCGTCCAGCTCCCCAGGCTCCCCGCTATGCCAGGGGTTTGATGGCGAAATACCGGTAGGTGACATTCAGCTGGTTGAGGCAGATCTTGGCCATCCCCGCCAGGGGGCTGCTCTGGGCCTGCTTGGCGGTGAAACCGGTTGCGGTGAGGGCGACGCCGCTGCTCCCCTGGCCGTCGGCCGCCACGGCGAACCGCAGCAGGGGGTTGTCCTGGACGGTGTCCAGCTCCAGGGGGCCGTAGCCCTGGGCCGTCACCACCAGGAGGGCGGGCTGAAAGCCCAGGGTCACCGCCTTTTCCGCCGCCCCGTCCCCGGTGTAGGTCCCGGTGACAAAGGGCTGGGCCACCCAGGTGCTCTGGTTGCCCTGGAGGTGGAGGGCGGTGTTCTGGACATGGGCCTGGAGGGCGCTGTCCACCTTTTGGTTGTCGCTGTTGAAGTCCGCCATTTTGGGCTTGTCCCCGGCGGACCAGCTGTTGAGCTGGAGGTAGCTGGTCTTGGCGCTGCTGGGCATATCCGTTCTCCTTTCCGTTTCAAGAGGCCGCCGGGGCTTCCCCGGTGTCCCGCTGCTGCCAGGTCAGGTCCTGGGCGTCCAGCTGGGCCCAGGTGAGGTCCTGGGCGTCCCAGGCGGTCCAGTCCGGGCCGCCGAACTCAAATTCCACCGCCATGTGGGCGGGGAGGAACTCCCTGGCCCGGTCCATGCAGTCGTAAACCGAGTCGTAGCTGGGGTCGAAGGAGGCCACCTCAATGAGCAGCGTCCCCGCCAGGGGGTCCTCCGCCACCGAGGCGGCGGTGATGCCGGCGGCGGCCAGGCATTTTTCCATCCCGGCGGGGGTGCAGTCCCCGGGGGAAAGGGCCAGCAGGGCCGCCACCGTGGCCCGGCGCTCCTCCAGGGTGGCCCTTGGCCGCAGGGGCAGCTCCAGGATGTCCTCCCAGAGGCGGAGCCGCTCCTCGGAGCAGGTCTGGGGGAGGCAGTCCCCGCCCGCCTGGTCCAGGGCCTCCTCCACAATGCCCACCCCGGTCATGTAGGCCTGCATCTCGTATTTCACCAGGGTGTCCCCCGCAAGGTCGTAGAGCCCCAGGGCGGCCATGTCCCGGTACATCTGGCTCTTGGGGAGGGCCAGGATGGGATGCTCCCTCATACCGTCACCTCCATCTGGGTGACGGTGATCCCCGAGGGCACCAGCAGCCGGTCCTCCAGGGGGTAGGTGTCGGCGGCGGGCAGCTCCACGGCGCAGTTATACACCCCGGGCACCCCCATCACCACGCTGCCCATCCGGGCCAGCAGCCACGGGGCGCCGATCTCCAGCTCCCCCATGGCGGCGGTGAGGGCATCCTCCACGGCGGCGCTCACCGAGGCGAATTCCCACCCCTGCTCCACCGCCACCTCCAGCTCCAGGTTCACCGGGGTGGTCTGGGGGGAGCGCACCACCACGTCCACCCCCAGCTCCCGCCGGGCCGAGGCCAGCTCCTGGAGCTGGGTGAGCTGGGCCTGGCCCAGGGCCCCCGAGGCGCCGTAGGCCAGGATGTCCACCGTGCCGCTGCCCCGGAAGGCGGGCAGCACCTTCACCTTCCCCACCCCGGCCTGGGAGAGGATCAGCTCCCGGTAGTACCCCGCGCTCCCCTCCACCGCCGGGTGGCGGTAACTGTCCAGCAGCCGGGCCCGGAGAGATTCGTCGTCCTCCGGGTCGGCGCCGCCGGTGCAGTCGGAGATGTGGGTCACCTCGGTGATGCCCTGGGGCGGCGTCACCATGACGGTGATGTTCCCCGATTTGATGTTGTAGGCCGCCCCCGGCTCCACCGCGTCCACGGTGCAGAGGATGCTGGTGGCGGCGGGCACCATGGTCATATCCCACCGGGTGGCGTACTGGAGGGCCTCGGCGCCCCCGGTCTGGACCAGGGTCCCCGCCGGGATCAGGACGCTGTACCCCACCGGGGCCGGGCGCTTGAAGATCACCGCCCCGGTGGCCTTGGTGCCCTCCTTCCGGGAGAGGCCCCGGAGGGCGGCGTGGCGCTCCAGGGCCTCCCCCGCGGCGGTGGCGGGGAAAGCCTGGCGGTCCACCTCCTCCGCCCGCTGCTGGAGCAGGTCCAGCTGGGCCGCCAGCACCTGGATGCGGATGGCGATGTCCGAGGCCTGGTCCGGGGTGTTGCCGGCCAGGCTGCAGTAGTAGTCCAGCATCTGCTGGCGCAGGGTTTCATAATACTCCATGGGCGTTCCCTCCCGATACCTCCAAGGCCAGCTCCAGGGCCTGTCCCCCCAGAGCCAGGCGGCACTTCACCCCGGCCCGGTCGGCGGCGGGGTCATAGCTGCACGCCACCCGGGTCAGCCGCACCCCCGCCATGGGGGACAGGGCCTCCTCAATGGCGGCGCGGGCAAAGCCCTCCATCTCCTCCCGGCTCCCCCGGGGCATCCGGTACAGCCGGCTGCCCAGCTCCGGGTCCAGCCGGAAGGAGCCCCTGGGGACGGCCAGGCGCAGCCAGATCCGCTGGGCCTGCTCCTCCGCCCCCGTCACCGGGATGGGCACCCCCTGCAGGGTGGCGGCGAAATCCCGCTTCTCCGGGTCCAGCTTCATATCCATCCTCCCACTCCCTTCATCCTTCGGTTCCCTGGTTTTCCTCCGCCGGGGGCTGGAAGGCCTGGCCGTTGATGACCACCGTCCCGTCGGCCTTGAGCCAGATATAGCTCCCGGCGGGGCCGCTGATCCGCACCTCCCCGGGGGCCAGCCCCTGGGGGTCCCCCGGCACCCCGGCGCAGAATTCCCCGCTCCCGGTGCGCAGCAGCAGCACCTCCTCCCCCTGGCTGGGGCACCAGGCGTAGCCCCCCGGCGCCACCATGGGCCGGTAGCGGTATTCCTGGTCCGCCACCGCCCCCCACTGGCCGTCCTCGGAATAGGACACCTGGGCCAGGGCGGATTCCTCCTCCCGCCGCCGCTCCAGCAGCCCGTCCAGCAGCATCGTCCTTCCTCCCTTCATTCCGCCAGGATCAGCCGGGTGTACTCCCCCCGGTCCGACCACTCCCAGCGGCTCTGCCACACCGTCATGTCCTTCGCCGGCCCCAGGCCGGTTTCCAGGGTCACCCGGTCCCCCGGGGAAAGCTCCGCCCACCCCGGCAGGAGGGCCTCCGCCGTCCGGGCCCCGTGCTGGGCCTGGCGGAACCGCTCCCAGGCGTCGGCGGTGGGGACGGTGGCGTATTCCGCCCCGGGGATGACATACCGGCGGCGGACCACCCGCCAGGGGTTGCCCCAGGGGTTTCCCAGGGAGCGGCTGTAGTTCCCCTTCTTGTCCCGGAGGATGATCTCGGAGATCACCGAGGCCCGGCGGACGGTGTCCTCCGCCGAGAGATACCGCAGCCCCTCCCGCCCCGGGCGGTTGGTGATCCGGGCCGCCGGGGCGGCGGGCAGCTCCGCCACCACCACCCGCTCCCCGGTGGTGACCCTGGGGGAAAGGGCGTACATCCGCACACAGAAGGCGTAAAACACCTCCCAGTGGCTCATCCCCTTGGCCACGGTGAAGACCCCGGCGGTGTAGTCCCGGGGGATTTCCAGGGCCGAGGGGGAAAAGCCGTAGGGGACCAGGTGCTCCCGGAAGATGTCCCGGGTGGATACGTTGTAGTAGGTCTGGGGCAGGGCCTCGTTGTCCAGCAGGAGGCCCCCCCGGCTCCTGGCCTGGATCTCCAGGGTCCGGCCGTCCCCGTCCTCCCGGGCGGTCTGCTGGTCGCACCAGCCGGCGAAGATCCGGCGGTTCCCCCGGCTGAGGGTGACGGTGACGGCGGGGGAGGGGGCCGTCCCCCGCTCCAGGGGGAAAACCGCCTCCAGGCTCTGGGCGGGGCTCTCCAGGGTGCGGGTGAGCAGGGCGGAAAAAGGCCCCGTCAGCTCCAGGCTGCCCCCGTCCGCCAGCCCCAGGGTCATGGCGATCTTTTCCATCCTCACCCCTCCTGCCCGGCCCAGGACGCCCCCGGGCGCTCCAAAAATTCAAAGGAATACCGGATCACCTGGCCGTCCCCCTCCCCCAGCCATCCCAGCTTGGAGAAGTGGGCCGTCACCGCCGTGTGCCCCGGCAGCACCAGCCGCCCCGGGGTCTGCTGGAAGAACAGCTCCTCCAGCCGGCGGTACTGGTCCCCCGCCTCGGGGCCGAAAAACGCCCCCTCCCCGGTGATGACCCGCTGCTGGACCCCCAGCTCCTGGATCACCGGGCCGTAGCCGGGGCAGTGGCCCACCCCCAGGCGGTTCACCGCCCCCACCTCCAGCTTGGCGGGCTCGTGGGGAAAGACAAAATCCTTAAACTGCATGGAGGGCCTCCCTTCCTCTCACGGTTCCCCGGCCCCGGGGCCGGGATGGTTCCTTTACAGCACTTCCTCCCCAAAAAGGCCGGCGGTGCTGCCCATCCGCCGCAGCACCCGGAGCCGCCGGGAAAGGGCCCGCTCCAGATCCTCCTGGGGACGGAGGGGGGCATAACCTCCCCCGCCGCCCCAGCCGCCGGTTTCCACCCCCGCCGCCTGGGAAAGGCTACCGCCTCCCGGGGCCCGGGCGGAGGCCGGGGCTGCCGGCCCCTCCCCTCTCCCCGCGGCCGGGGAAAGGGGGGCGGGCATCCCTCCCGCCTCCCCCCGGGCGCTGGCGGGGAGATCGGGCCCCCGGGCCTCCCGGGCGGGGGCGGGGCCCTCCTCCCCGGGGGAAAGGCGGCGGAGGGCCGCCTCCAGGCCCCGGGCCAGGAGCTGCCGGGGGGTCACGCCGCCACCTCCACCCGGCGGCTGGCGGCGATGGTCACCGTTTCAAACACCAGGTCCCCGGCGCTGGCCGCCTCGGCGATGTCCGACCACTGGCAGCCGGAATAGATGATCTTCCGCCCCGGCCGGGCCACCACCACGTTGAAGTCGCTGAGGCTGTAAAAATCCACCTTGTCCCGGAGGGCGGCGCCGGTGGCGCAGACCCGGGTCAGCTCCAGGACGTGCTTCACCCGGCCGTCCACGGCGCCCACCGGCTCCCTGCTGCCGAAGGCCTCCACATAGCGGCTCTCCTTGGTGGTGCGGGCCTTGTAGCTCTGGGCCACCGCCAGGGGCTGGCCGTTGACCTCGATGGTGATGTCGCTGCCGGTGGGGAATGTGATCCTGCTCATCTTCCTTCCTCCTTCCCCTTAAAGCTGGATCTGGGCCTGAATCTGGATCTGGTTGATGAGGTAGGCGGCGGTGAAGGAAACCTCCACCACGCACACCTCGGGGGCAGTGCTGGGGCAGTAGGCCCTGGGGGCGCCGTACTGGGTGATGATCCCCCGGTCCTGGAGCTCCCCCAGCAGGACGGTGACCTGGCTGGCCACCGCCGAGAGGGTCTGGGCGCTGTTCCTGGCCCCCTTGAGGAAGGCCGCCAGGCTCTGGCGCAGGGCCTTCATCACATAGTCCACAATGAGGATGGAATTGATGGGGGAAAAGGAACGGTTGGGGCTGCCGTCCAGGGAGGTGCTGGTGGTGATGACCCGCACCGCCTCCACCCCGTCCCCGGAGCGGCAGAGGGGGGTCACCCCCGCCCCCAGGAGGGCGTCGATCTGGGCCCAGGTGGCCTCGGCCTCCAGGGTGGGGAGGCCCGCCAGCTCCTGGCCGGTGAGGGAAACGATGGGCTCCTCCATCACCGCCACGGCGGCGCAGAGGGCCGCCGCCCCCAGGAAGGGGACGCCGTCCTCCTCCCCCTCCGGCACCGGGCTGCCCCAGGAGAGCACCACCCGGGGGCTGTTCACCGCCGCCGCGATGGTCTGGGCCGAGGCGATGTCCCCGCAGCCGGCGAAGGCCACCATCTCCCGCTGCTCCTCGGCCTGCTGCTCCACAAAGGCCTTGACGGCGGCCAGGACGGCCTGGCTCCCGTCCTCCACCGCCAGAAGGTCGGGGGAGGCGGCCTGGTTCAGGGCCGCCAGGGCGGTGGTATAGCCGGCGGCCCCGGCGTCGGAGGCCACCGAAAGGGCGGCGAACTCCGAAAGCCCCGCGGCGAAAAGCACCTCCGCCGCCTGAGCCAGGCCGGCGGGGATGACGTCCCCCCGGCGGTAGGTGTGGGGGAGGCTGTCGGAAAGGCCGAAGGCCCCGATGACCCCCACCCCCAGGGCCTCCACCGCCCCGGTGTAGCCGGGGAGGATGGTGTAGCTGGAAAAGACCCCCGGCCGGTAACTGCTGATGCTCATTGGCTTTCCTCCTTCTTCACAATGATGCTGCCGATGGCCGCCGCCTCCTCGCTGTAAAGGAGGAAGGCCCGGAGGCTCCCCCGGCAGGTGAGGCGGAAGCCCCCCGCCTCTCGGTCAAAGGCCAGGCTCCCGCAGGAAAGGTCCCGGACCCGGGGCCCGCCCTCCTCCAGCATGAAGAACTGGCACAGCTCCCCAAAAATCCGGTGGCAGGCCCCGGCGTCGTAGCGGTCCAGGATATCCGCCCGCAGCCCCAGCTCCAATTCCCTTCCCATGGCGCCGGCGGCGGGCAGGCCCCCCTGGGCCGGCTCCTCCCCCAGGTAGGGGGAGAGGCCGGCGCCCGGGGCGGTGATCTTTTCCACCCCCAGCCAGACCACCGGCTGGTCGGGGGGGAGCTTCCGCTGGAAAAAGGGGTAGTCGGCGGTGACCAGGGCCTCGGGCAGGCGCTCCCCCAGGCCCTCCGCCAGCTCCTCCAGCAGCTCCCGCACCGGCCCGCTCATAAGGCGCCTCCGGTGCGCCGGAAGCAGAACTCCGGCGGCAGCAGCCAGGGGGAGGCCCCCCGGCGGTACTCCTCCTCCAGGGCCTCGGCGGCGCTCCTGGCCCCCTCGGGGCCGGAAACCGGCTCCCCGATGGCCAGGGTCCCCCCCGCCGCCAGGGTGAGGAGGACAAACCGGCGGCAGGCCATGGCGGCGGCGTAGGCCTCCAGGGGCCCTTCCCCGCCGGGGGCGCCGCTCTGCATGGCCCGGACCCGGCCCATGGCGTCGGCGCAGAGGGTCCGGCGCTTCTCCCCCTCCTCCTGGGAAAGGCCGCAGAACTCGGTGAAACGGCTCACAATGTTATCCAGCTGCATGGTTCCTCCTTTCGCAGCGTGCCCCCGCTTTCCCCCGGGCGTTTTTGGATCAGCCGCCGGTGGAGGCGGGCTTCAGCTCCAGCACCTGGACCGCCTGGGGGAATATCTTGGCGAAACCGGCGGTGGAGGTGATGGCCGCCCGCTCCATCTGGCAGTCGATGAGCTTGTCGTAATCCACCGTCACATCCCCGGCGGTGACCATCTCCAGGGCGCAGCGGCTGTCCATGGCGATGATGGTGCCGTCGGGCACGGCGGAGGTTTTGATGAGCTTCGCCCCCATGGGGGTGCCCAGGCGGCCGGTGGCGTTGAAGTCCAGCCCGGCGGCGGGGTCCTTCATCTCGCTGAGGTTCAGGATGGCGGCGGCCATGTCGGGGGCGGCCAGGAGGGTGTCCATCCGGCAGCCGTCAAACCGCTTCCACAGCCCCACCAGGTCGGCGTAGGCCAGGGCGGTGCCGGCGGTCTGGATGGGGGTGGCGGCGGTGCCCTCGTTGCCGTCCCCGTCGATGAGGACCTCCACCGCGTCCTCCAGCTGGCTCCTCGCGATATAGGCGCCGATCCGCCCCAGGGCCACGGTGAAGAGGTCCAGCCGCTGGAACCGCAGGGCCTCGTAGGAGGCCGCCAGGAGGCGCCCCCGCTTGCGCAGATGCACCAGGTTCTCCTTGAGGAGGATGTCGGTGCGGGGGATCATGCCCCCCTCGGCCACGTCCCTGGGCTCCAGGCTGCCGGCGCTTTCGTCCAGGCAGATGGTGCGGTAGTCCAGGGAATCAATCTGGGTGCGGCTGGCCAGGATCTGGCTGAGGACCTCCCCGTCCTCCATCCCCTGGCGCACCGCCCGGGCCACATACTCGGGGAAGAGGGCGGCGCTGTCCGAGGTGGCGAAGAATTTTTCAATGGGGCTGCTCCGGGGGCCGCTGACCCGGATGTCGAAGCGTTTGAGCTGGCGCTGGTAGGCATCCAGCCCCTCCAGGGGGGTGCCCCGGTAGTCGGCGGAGGGGTCCAGCTCCTCCAGCCGGGCGGCAAAGCCCCCGCCCCCCTTGTACATGGTCTTGTCCAGCTTGATGGATTTGTAGCGATTCATCAGTAAACCTCCCTACGGGCCCGGCAGGCCGGGCCTTTGCAATTGATTCCGCCCCCTCGGGGCTCCATTCACCCATTACAGCGCCATGAAACCGTTGGATATGCCCATCAGAGCGCCTTCCGCACCCCAGGTGATATGCTCAGAGAGCGGGGTACAATCTAACGCAACGCAGGCGCTCCTCTCACGGACGCAAAAAGAGCGGGGCACAACCCACCGCCATGCAGGCGCTCCTCTCACGGACGCAAAAAGAGCGGGGCACAACCTACCGCCATGCAGGCGCTCCTCTCACGGACCTAAAGAAGGATTAGTTCCGCTTCCTCGCCGCGGATGGCGGTGACGATGGCGGACCGGCCGCCGGCGCCGTTTTTCACCTTGCCTCCGGCGGAGGACACCACCTGGCCGATGCCCAGGGCCAGGGCGGAGGCGGTGGTGTCGGCGGGGAGGGTGACAAACCCCTCCACCTGGACCAGGGCCAGCTCCCCCTCCCGCGCCACGCAGACCCCGGCAAAGGCCCCGCTGGCGCAGTCGGCGGCGGTGTCGGCGGCGGTGATGTTCACCGGCTGCCCCACGGTGCAGCTCTCCCCCGCCAGCAGGGTGACGTACTTTTCGTTGAAGCCTTTCAAACTGACGCTCATCTCTCGCTCCTCCTCATACCATAAACTGCCGGTTGGACTGGGGGCCGGCCTCCCCCTCCCGGGGCGATTCCTCCGGGGCGGTCTGGACCAGGGGGCGCTCCCCCACCGGCAGCCGCCGGGCGGCGGCTTTCCGAAGGGCGGCTTCCCACTCCTCCAGTTCCAGGGGGTCCAGCCCCTCCAGGGCCTTTTTCAGCAGGGCCCGCTCCAGCCCCGGATGGGCCAGCAGCCCCAGGCGGAGGGTTTCCTCCAGCCGCCGCTCCCGCAGCAGCCGCCCCTCCCGGGCCAGCTTCTCCAGCCCGCCGGCCCACCGGGCCAGCTCCCGGGCCTCGGCCGGGGAGAGGTCCAGCCCCTCCCCCGCCTCCAGGGCCTTGGCCACCCACTCCGCCGGTTCCCCCGGCAGGGCGGAGCGGCCCTTCACCACCCCGGCGGCGGGCTGGGCGGGCACCGCCACAAAGCTCCACTCGTAGGCGTCGGTGGGGTCCTCCAGCACCGTGTGGCAGAGGACGCCGCCGTATTCCTCCCCGGGGCGGTGGCCGCAGGGGCTTTGCCGGCGGTCGGCGCCGCAGACGCTGCACCGGGCCGCGGCGCAGGCGCAGCCCACGCTCACCTCCTTTTTGATGCCGCCGTCGATCTCCAGGATCAGGCCCTGGTTCTCGGGGCTGCGGACCATGTAGGCGTCGGCCCGGAGGGCGCAGTAGACCTCCCCGGCCCGGGTGCGCCGGTCCGGGTCCCGCTCCACCCGGCAGCGGTAAATCCGGGCGGTCTGGTTGCGGCCCTTGGGGTCGTGGTCAAAGATGCCGGTCCTCCCCAGGAAAAGCTCCGCCAGCTTCTCCAGGGCGGGGATGGAAAACCGCTCCCCGTCCCGGTCCACCTCGTTGTCGCAGAGCACCACCGGGAAGATGTAGACCTCCTCCGGGGAAAGCTCCCGCCTGGCGTATTTCCCGATGAGGGCCAGGTCCTCCGGCCCCGGGGCTCCCGCCAGCTTTTCCGCTTGCTCCTTCATGTCAGTTCACTCCCTCCTTTTCCAGCTTGGCGGCCTGGGCGTTCATCAGCCTGGCCTGGGCCAGCTCGGTTTCGTCCTGGAGGCTGATGTTGTCCCAGACCACCCGGGCTTCTCCCCCCATCCCCGCCAGCTCCAGCACCATCCCGCAGATCTTCTGGATCACCGGGGTCAGCAGGTTCCGGTAGCTCTCCAGCTCGCTGGTGAGCAGGTCGGCCTGCTGGCGGCTCATCCGCTCGGTGGTGCTCCAGCTCAACCCCAGGAGGAAGGGCGGCAGCCCCGTCTTGGCAACCATCTGCTCCAAGATCTGCCGCACCGGCACCTGGGTGTCGATGAACTGGCTGTCGGCGCCGATGACCTTGATCTCCACGTCCCCCACCGCCACAAAGTCCCGGAGCTCCCCTCGGGCGGAGGCCTCCATGGCCCCGCTCCACTCCCGGGCGATGGCGTCGGCCACCGCCTTGGCGTCGGCCCCCTGGCCCGCCTTGCAGGTGACGGCGTAGCGCAGGGCGCCGATGCGCTCAAAGTTCTGGCCGATGGAACGGTATATCTGCATCAGCACCGAGGAGAGGAAGGGCAGCCCCTTTAAGAGGGACTGCCCCGCCGCCTCTCCGGGCCGCGGGTCCAGGGCGGAAAAGAACACCAGCTCGGGGTATGGGAGGGGCTTTGCCCCTCCCGGGGAGGCGGTCAGCAGCTCCGTTTCCAGGGGCGTTGCCCCCGGGCGGAGCTCCAGGTCCCGCAGGTCGGCCAGGTACAGGGCCGCCACCTCCCGCCCCCCGGGGGAAAGGACCATCTCCCCCACGGCGCTGCCGTAGGTGAGCAGGCAGTCCAGGTACCCCGCCAGGAAGGAATCCAGCCCCACGGCGCTCCGGCCCCAGGGCACCCGGCGGCGGAAGCCCTCCAGCAGCCTCTGGGCCCGGGGGTCCGGGTGCTCCAGCCGGAAGCCCCCGGACAGCCGGACGATCTTCTGGATGGCGGCGTCCAGGATGGGCACCGCCTCCCGCAGCTCCTCGTAGACCGCCGCCTCGGGCGGGCGCAGGGGCCGGGGAAGCCCCGCCTCCCAGGGGCCGCGCCCCCGGCAGGTCTGGACCGCCGCCACCGCCGCCCCGGCAGGGGCAGGGGTCTTTTTGCCAAACCAGCGCATCATATCCCACTCTCCTTCTTTCTGGAAACGCTCCGGGCCCAAAAGCCCTCCTCCTCCCGGCAGGCCACGGTGCTGACAAAGTACCGGATGTCGTCCATGGCGTGGTCCTGCTCCTTCACCGGCTGGTCCCGGTCCTTCCCCTGGGCCCAGCGGTATTCCCCGAATTCCCGGATGGCGTCGGCGCAGGAGGCGGAGATGAGCAGCCGCCCCGCCCGCAGCTCCCGCCCCACCCGCCGGATGCCGTCCGCCACCTGGTTCACCGCCGGGATGGCCCGGTACCGCCCCCGGCGGCGGATGCACTCTAAGAAGCTGGCGGCGGAGGGGTCCACCACCACCCCCTGAAGCTCCCGGCCCCCGGCCAGGGCCTCCAGGGCCTCGTAGTATTCCTCGTCGGTGCGCTGGACCCCCTCCCGGCGGCTGTCGTGGTAATATTCCGCCGCCCGGTACCATATCTCCCCCTGCCGGCCCCAGAGGCCCATGGAACAGGGGTTGACGGTGCCGTAGTCGCAGGAAATATACCAGTCCCCCAGCCCCTCCGGCAGCCGCTCCACCACATGGAGGTCCCGCCGGAAGAAGGGATACACCGCCCCCTGGGGGGCCGTCCACCGCCCCAGGACGTACCGCTCATAGAAAGGCCCGGAATAGAGGCTGCGGTACCGCTCCAGCATGGCGGGGGAAAGGGAGGGGTTGTCCTCCATCCGGAAATGGAGCACCAGGGCGTTCTTCTCCCGGGCCCGGAGGATCCATTCCCGGTAGAACCAGTGGCCGGGGTGCTCCGGGTTGCAGTTGAACCAGAACCGGGACCCCTCCACCGAGCACCGGGCCAGGGCCTGCTCCACAAAGGACCGGGGCAGCAGGGCCGCCTCGTCCAGCAGCACCCCCGCCAGGGTGATGCCCTGGATGAGGGCGGCGGAGCCCTCGTCCTTGCCGCCGAAGAGCCAGAAGCGGTTCCGGCGGCGGCCCCGGGTGATGTCCACCACCCCCCGGCTCCGCTGGTGGCGGCACCGGAAGCCCAGCCCCTCCAGCCGGGGCAGCAGGGGGGTGAGGATGTTTCGCTCCACCCCGCCCCGGGTCTTGCCGCAGATGGCGAAGCTCCTGCCGTCAAATTCCTCCATGGCCCAGGCCACAAAGGAAAGGCCCATGCAGAAGGTCTTGCCGCTGCGCACCGCCCCGTGGCAGATGAGGGCGTCCCGCCCCCGGTGGGGGCTGGCGGGGGTCCACCAGGTGAGGACCTCCAGCTGCCGGGCCGAGAAGGAGGCGACGGCCTCCCGCCCCTCACCCATGGGGCGCCTCCTCCCCGGGGGCGTCCTGCCCGCCCTCCCCCTCACGCCGGTAGAGGGCCCGGGCGCTCCGGTCCAGGGCGGCGTAGAAGCCGTCCTCCTCCCCGGCCTCCTCCCCCGCCATGGCCGCCAGCCGGTCCAGGGCCTCCAGGCGGCTGAAAAACTTCATCTCCATGCCCCCCTTCACCCGGCGGATTTCGGAAACGTTAAAGAGGTCCAGGCGGCCCCAGTCCAGGGCCTCCCCCTCCTCCAGGAGCAGCAGCCGCACCGCGTCCCCCACCGGGCCGAAGGCCAGGCGGCGGTAGCCCTCCTCCACCTGGCCCCGGAGGGCCTCCCTCTTTTCCCGGTCCATGGCGCCGCCCCCTTTCACCCATGGGCCCAAAACCACTCCTTTTTGCGCTTTCAGCGCAAAATCACACATTTTTTGTCCGTGAGGCAAGTTTCGTGAATCGTTAGTTTGTGCCCCGCTCTCTTTTCCGCCCGCCGGATTTTCTCTTAAATAGATTACTCCGGTCGGAGCGGAAGTCTGGGCTTGTTTTACCTTGTGCCATGGGTAGAGTTTCGGTTTGAGAGTTTGTCAGGCAGGAGCCCGACGCCGGTGTCGCCACTTTCCCCATCAAAAGAAAGTGGCCAAAGATTGACCAGGGAGGGCCCTGGACCCCTCTAAGGCGACAGGCTGTGCAGGGTGGCTCCGGCTTGGC
>CAJFUT010000174.1 GCA_904420255.1 uncultured Angelakisella sp.
CAAGGGGTTTACCCCTTGGTCAGTCTTTGGTTACTTTCTTCTGACGAAGAAAGTAACATAACCCGGACTTCCGGTCCGACCGGAGTAATCTTTTTAAGAGAAAATCCGGCGGGCGGAAAAGAGAGCGGCGCACCCCCTACCGCCATGCAGGCGCTTCTCTCACGGACCCAGCCGCGGGCCCTTGCCCGCACCCAGCTTGTTTTCGGTGCCGGACAGGAGGCGCTTGATGTTGCTGCGGTGGGCCCAGATCACCAGCACCGCCATGAGGATGGGGCAGACCGTTTCCGGCCCGGGGGAGATCCCCTGGTACCAGAGGATGGCAGGGGGGTACACCACCGCCACCGTCACCGACCCCAGGGAAACATAGCGGCTCAGGGCCACCACCAGGAGGAAGACCACCAGCAGCAGAAGCAGCACCGGCGGGCAGGTGCCCAGGATGACCCCGGCGGCGGTGGCCACCCCCTTGCCCCCCTTGAACTTGAAATAGAGGGGGAACATATGCCCCACCACCGCCAGCAGGCCGGCGGCGTAGGCCCCGGGAAGCCCGGCCAGCAGGCCCCCCAGCCAGGCGGCCAGCATCCCCTTGGCCCCGTCCCCCAGCAGCACCAGCACCGCCGGCAGCTTCCCGTAGGTGCGCAGGGTGTTGGTCATGCCGGCGTTGCCGCTGCCGTGGCGGCGGATGTCGTCCCGGTAGCGCAGGCGGCTGAGGATGATGGAAAAATTGACGCTCCCCAGCAGGTAGCCCGCCAGGGCGGAAAGAAATAGATTCAAAGCCTCCGCCTCCCTTCCTCAATGGCCGCCGCAGGGGGTGAACAGGTCGTCCATCCGCCCCACTCCGGCGATGACGTAGGAGCTGGGGAGGGCCAGCCCCGGCAGCTCCTTGAACCGGTATCCCCGGATGCCCTCCTCATAGAAGGGATGGAGGGCGGCCCGGAGGAGGCCGTCGGCCACCTCCTTGTCCTGGGCTTCCAGCCCCAGGATGCGGCAGGGGTCGTCCTTGGCCACCACGCACCAGCCCAAAAGGGTGGTGCCCTGGGCGGCCATATAGCCCCACACCGGGGCGTCGTCATCCAGCCCCTTCTCCAGGCAGAAGTCCGGGAGGACCTGGGGGTGGATGGGGAGAATCTGTATCATGGCGCAGCTTCCTTTCCGCAGGGGATTTTAACCATTCTTCCTGGGGCCTTTGCTTCCGGCCGGCCCGGGCCTTTTGCCGGGAACCTTCCCGGAAGTTTTCCCGGGGGCTTTCCCGGAATTCTTCCCGGCGGGGCGGCCCCGGCCCGTTTCCGCAAACCGCAGGCCCCCCTGCTTGTCCCGGCGGAAGCCCTGGGCGGCCTCCTCCCGGCGGGCCCCGGCGGGGGCGGCCTTTTTGTGCCGGGAATGGTCCGGCCCGCCGAAGCTCCCCAGCCGTCCCCGGCCGTCGTCCCGGGGCAGGGGCTCCTGCTGGCCGGCGGGGCGGGCGGCGTTGCGGAGGGCCGCCACCTCGGTTTTTCGCAGCTCCCGCCACTGGCCGGGCTGGAGCATCCCCAGCCGCAGGGGGCCCAGGGCGGTGCGTTTTAACCGGGCCACCTCCAGCCCCACCGCCTGGCACATCCGGCGGATCTGGCGGTTTTTCCCCTCATGGATGGTGATTTGCAGCACCGTCCGGTCCGGCTGCTTTTCCAGCACCAGCACCGAGGCGGGGGCGGTGATCTCCCGCCTGCCCTCCTCCCCGATGTCCACCCCGGCGCTGAGGGCGGTGCACTGGTCCTCGGTGACGGCGGAGCGCACCGTCACCCGGTAGGTTTTCCCCACCCGGTGGCTGGGATGCATCATCAGGTTGGCGAACTGCCCGTCGTTGGTCAGGAGCAGCAGCCCCTCGCTGTCCTTGTCCAGGCGGCCCACCGGGTAGACCCGGGCCTCCAGGTCCTCCACCAGCTGGGTGACGCACCGGCGGCCCAGCTCGTCGCTGGTGGTGGTGACCCAGCCCCGGGGCTTGTTGAGCATGATGTAAAGATTTTCCTTGGGCCCCCCCATGGGGACCCGCACCCCGTCCACGGCGATGACGTCGCCGGGATAGACTGGGTGGCCGATCTCGGCCCTGCGGCCGTTGACGGTGATCCGCCCCTCCCGGATATATTCCTCGGCCCGGCGCCGGGAGAGGACCCCCCGGTCGCTGAGGACCTTCTGAATCCGCACTGGCTTTGCCATTGGTCTACTTCCTTTCTTATGTCCGTGAGCTGCGTTTTGCACATCGTTGGTTTGTGCGCCGCTCTTTTTCTTGCTGCGCGGCGCCTTCCTCCACCCTGGATCAGCTTGCACCGCTGGGATGCTGATTTCTGAAACGCTGCACTGCTTTCTATTTTTGTTCCGGTCGAACCGCTGAGATGATTTTTGATTGTGCCATGGGTAATATTGTGGTTTGAGAATTTGTCAGACAGACGTCCGACGCCTGGGTCGCCACTTTCTTGATCAAAAGAAAGTGGCCAAAGATTGACCAGGGAGG
>CAJFUT010000175.1 GCA_904420255.1 uncultured Angelakisella sp.
AATGGGGCCCAAAAGGCAGCCTGGAACCGTCCACGAAACCAGTGGCGGGCCAGGCTGCCGGGCCCCTCGGGAAGTCCAACGCCTTGCAGAACTGCCCACGGCTCTACCAGGGGGAGAGCGGAGGCTTGGAGCCGTCCACGAAACCAGTGGCGGGCCAAGCCGCAGCCCCCCTGCACAACCTGTCGCCTTAGAGGGGGCCGGGGGCCTCCCCGGTCAATCTTTGGCCACTTTCTTTTGATCAAGAAAGTGGCGACACGGGCGTTGGGCTTCTGCCTGACAAATTCTCAAACCACAATATTTCCCATGGCACAACCCAAAAGCATCCCAGCGATTCAGGCAAATCAAAGATAGAGAGAAACGCCACGCAGTGGAAAAGGGGGGCCGCCTGGTCTGCCGGGCCGCTGGGCAGCAAATAGAAAAAAGACGGGGGAAACCCCGCGGATAGGGGCGTTTTGCTTTTGTATAACAGCCGTGATCCTTTCTACAAAAAGCCCTTCGGGGCGGTGAAAACAGGGGAGATGGTGAGCTTCCGGGTCTTCCCCCCGGCGGAGCTCCACGACCCCGCCCCGGTGATGGAGCTTTTCCCCATCGGCCGGGAGGACGACCCCGCCGCCCTGACGGCCCTGCCCATGGAGCCCCGCCGGGCCCCCGACGGCAGGGTGGGCTACGTCTGCGCCTGGACCCCCCGGGAGGCGGGGGTGTGGCGGTACCGCTTCCGCCTCCGGGGCTCCCTGGGGGAATTCCTGCTGCTGCGCCAGCCCGACGGCGGCGCGGGGGTCAACCAGGGGGGCTTCTGGCAGCTCACCGTCTACGAGCCCTTTTCCACCCCGGCCCCCCTGGAGGGGGCGGTGTTCTACCAGATATTCCCCGACCGCTTCCGCAATTCCGGCGCCCCCAAGGAGGGGGTACCGGCCGACCGGGTGATCCACCAGGACTGGGGCGAGGCCCCGGTGGACCGGCCCGACGGGGAGGGCCGCTTCCTCTGCAACGATTACTTCGGCGGGGACCTCCAGGGCATCCTGGAGAAGCTCCCCTACCTGGCGGGGCTGGGGGTGGAGGTGCTTTACCTCAACCCCGTCTTTGAGGCCCACTCCAACCACCGCTACAACACCGCCGACTACCGGAAAATCGACCCCCTTCTGGGCACCGAGGAGGATTTCCGCCGCCTCTGCGCCGAGGCGGGGAGGCTGGGCATCCGGGTGGTGCTGGACGGGGTATTCAACCACACCGGCAGCGACAGCGTCTATTTCAACAAGGAGAAGCGGTACGGGCAGGACACCGGGGCCTACAACGACCCGGACAGCCCCTACCACGACTGGTACAGCTGGATCCGCTGGCCCGACAGCTACGAGAGCTGGTGGGGCTTCGCCACCCTGCCCAACGTCAACGAGGGCTGCCAAAGCTACCGGGACTTCATCTGCGGGGAGGACGGGGTGCTGCGCAAGTGGCTCCGGGCCGGGGCCGCCGGCTTCCGGCTGGACGTGGCCGACGAGCTGCCGGATTCCTTCCTGGAGGAGATCCGCCGGAGCGTCAAGGCCGCCGGGCCGGATAAGCTGGTGCTGGGGGAGGTGTGGGAGGACGCCTCCAACAAGTACAGCTACGGCCATTACCGCCGCTACCTCCTGGGGCGGCAGCTGGACAGCGTTATGAACTACCCCTGGCGCACCGCCATCCTGCGGTTTTTGAAGCTGGGGGAGGGCCAGGAGCTTTTAAACGCCATCATGGACATCCTGGAGAACTATCCCCCGCCGGTGGTGGGGGTGCTGATGAACTGCCTCTCCACCCACGACGTCCCCCGGTGCATCACCGCCCTGGCCGCCCCGGATATGGAGGGGAGGGACCGGGACTGGCAGCGGGAGCACAACACCCTCACCCCGGACCAGTACTACTTCGGGCGGCAGATGTTCCTGCTGGCCTCCCTGATCCAGTACACCCTCCCCGGCTGCCCCAGCCTCTATTACGGCGACGAGGCGGGCCTGGTGGGCTACGCCGACCCCTTCAACCGGGGCACCTACCCCTGGGGGAAGGAGGACCAGGGGCTGGTGGAATATTTCCGGCTCCTGGGCCAGATGCGCAAAGGCTCCACCGTGCTGCGCCAGGGGGACTTCTCCCCCCTCTGCTTCAACGACCAGCTCTGCGTCTACCAGCGCCGCCTGGGCAACCGCACCGTGGCGGTGGCGGTGAACCGCAGCGGCGAGCGCCGGGAGATCCCCTGGAACCGGGTCATCCCCAAAAGCGCCCGGGTGCTGATGACGGTGGGGGGCGCCGACGGCGCCCATGCCCTCCATTCCCACTCCGGCATCGTTCTGGCCTTCTGAAAATTCCTGAACAAAAAAGACCCTCCGGCGAAGCGGCGCCGGAGGGTCTTTCGCTGTCCGCGGGGGGTCAGGGGCGGGGAGGGATGGGGCCGTGTTCCTCCTCAAATTCCTCCACATGGCGGGCGATCAGGCCCTGGGTTTCCCGGTTGAGGGAGCGCCCGTTCTGGGCGGCGATGTAGGCCATTTTGTCCAGCAGCTCCCGGGGGATCCGCAGGGTGCAGCGGCCATACTCCTCGGAATCGGGGTCCTTGTACATATCTTCACCTCCTTTTTGTGTCAAAATAGGGTTCTAATGGAAGGATAGCATACCGATTCAGTGATGTCAACGAATACATATTTTTTATGATGCCAATGATACTATTGACATTATAAAGGAGGGAAAGTATGATCGGCGACAAGATTCCCACCACCATCCGCCTGCCGGCGGAGGTTTACGAAAAGCTCCGGTTCCTGGCCTATGCCGAGCGGCGCTCCATCAACGGCATGGTGGAGCACGCCATCAAGGCGTACATCCGCCAGTATGAGGAGCGCAGCGGCCCCATTGTGGTGCCGGAGCCCCCGGAGGAATGACAGGCGCAAAAACACCCCGTCCATGGACGGGGTGTTTGGCTGTGCGGAAGGGAATGGGGAAACTCACAGGGCGCGCTGGACCTTGCCAGAACGCAAGCACCGGGTGCAGGCATAGATGTGGCGAGGAGAACCGTCAACAATTGCCTTGACACGCCTTACGTTGGGCTTCCATGTCCTGTTGGATCTTCTGTGGGAATGGGAAACCTTGATACCGAAAGTCACGCCTTTTCCGCAGATGTCGCATTTTGCCATGTGTCTGCACCTCCTTTTGAGCCGTGCCGGAAGCCCGGCCGGTAAAGTAACAGTAGTATTCTAGCAAATCTTTCAGAGAAAAGCAAGGGTTTTTTGAAAATAGTTGGCCGCGGGCTGTTTTTTTCTGCTGCGCAGCGCCTTTTTGCGTCCGTAAGGCGGGGAAGGCCCCGCTGCCCCTGACGTGAGATATGTTTCGGGGAGCGAAAGTGAGTGCGCCGCACAGCCCGGGGTTCGGGTTTTTCTGCCTCGCCGGATTTTCTCTTATATAGTTTACTCCGGTCGCACCGGAAGTCCGGGCTTGTTTTACCTTGTGCCATGGGAAGAGTTTCGGTTTGAGAGTTTGTCAGGCAGAAGCCCGACGCCGGTGTCGCCACTTTCTTGATCAAAAGAAAGTGGCCAAAGATTGACCGGGGAGG
>CAJFUT010000176.1 GCA_904420255.1 uncultured Angelakisella sp.
CCCTCCCCTGGCATAGCCGGCCCCGGCGGGGGCAAGCTACCAATGGCTGGCCCGCGCCTTTGCGTTTGCGGGCGGACCAGCCAAAGGCGCCCCGGCAGAATATGCCGGGGCGCCGCTTTGACTGCCTGACGGTTCCCATCAATTAGAGGGTCAGCTGCTCCCCCAGGTCGGTTTCCCGCACCAGGGCGCCGGCGGCGGGGAGGTTCTTGGTCTTGAGGCGGTGGGGGTTCTCCACCATCCCCTCCCGGTAGGGCTTCACCCAGGCCAGCCGCACCGAGGGCTTCATGGTGAGGGCCTGGACCCCCTGGGTATCCCGGGCGGCCTTGGGGGCCACCATGGCGGTGTTGACAATGAGCATCCGGGAGGCGGAGGTGGCGCAGAGGAATTCCCCGTCCTCCCCCAGGGCGGTGAGGAACACCAGGGGGGATTTCACGCTGTAGGCCCCCAGGAGCTTTTTCCGCTTGGTCTTGGTTTCATAGGAGGCCAGCTCCACCTTGGCCACCTTGCCGTTTTCATAAGCGAAGAACATCCAGCCCTTGTAATCCCGGGTCACCGCCATATAGACGGGCAGCTCCCCCGGGTCCATCCCCAGCTTGGTGGGGAGGTAATCCCCCAGGACGCTGGCCTTGGTGTCGTCAAACTCCGAGGCCCGGGATTTATAGACCTGGCCCTTGTCGGTGAAAAAGAGCAGGTGGTCCCCGTTCTGGGCCTCCACCTCCTGGCGGACCGAATCCCCCTCCTTCAGCTTCTGCTCCCCGCTCATCCGCAGGGACTGGGGGGTGATCTTCTTGAAATACCCCTCGGCGGTGAAGAACAGGTTCACGGGATAATCCGGCGCCTCTTCCTCCTCCTGGGCGGCGGGGGCCGGAACGTCGAAGAGGATCTGGCTGCGCCGGGGCCTGCCGTAGGTCTTGGCCACCTCCCGGAGCTGGCTGATGATGAGGGCGTCGATCTTCTTCGGGCTTTGGAGGGTGTCCTCCATTTCGGCGATCTCCTTGGTGAGGCCCTCCACCTCCCGGGTGCGGTCCAGAATATACTCCCGGTTCAGGTGGCGCAGGCGGATCTCCGCCACATACTCCGCCTGGACCTGGCTGATGCCGAAGCCGATCATCAGGTTGGGGACCACCTCCCGCTCCTCCTCGGTTTCCCGGACGATGGCCACCGCCTTGTCGATGTCCAGCAGGATCTTCTGGAGGCCCTTGAGGAGGTGGAGCTTTTCCTTTTTCTTCCGAAGGTCGAAGTGGATGCCCCGCCTGACGCACTCCCGGCGGAAGGCGGTCCATTCCTCCAGCAGGCCGTCCACCCCCAGCACCCGGGGGGTGCCGGCGATGAGGACGTTGAAGTTGCAGGAGAAGCTGTCCTCCAGGGGGGTGGCGCGGAACAGCTTCTGCATCAGCTTGTCGGGGTCCGCCCCCCGCTTCAGGTCGATGGTGAGCTTGAGGCCGGAAAGATCGGTTTCGTCCCGGATGTCGGAAATCTCCCGGACCTTTCCCCCCTTCACCAGCTCCACAATCTTGTCCATGATGGCCTCCACCGTGGTGGTGGGGGGAATCTCGGTGACGTCGACGCAGTGGTTCGCCTTATCGTAGGCGTACCGGCTGCGGACCCGCACCGAGCCCCGGCCGGTGGCGTAAATCTTCTCCAGCTCGTCCCGGTCGTAGAGGACGAAGCCCCCGCCGGGGAAATCCGGCGCCTTGAGGGTTTCGGAGATGGGGGCCTGGGGGTCCCGGAGCCGGGCGATGGCGGTTTCGCACACCTCGGCGAGGTTGAAGGAGCAGATGTTGCTGGCCATCCCCACGGCGATGCCGGTGTTGGCGTTGGTGAGGATGGAGGGGAAGGTGACGGGGAGCAGCACCGGCTCCTTCATCTGGCCGTTGTAGTTGTCCACAAAGTCCACGGTGTCCTTGTCGATCTCCCCGAAAAGCTGGGTGCAGACCTTCTCCAGCTTGGCCTCGGTGTACCGGGAGGCGGCGGCGGACATATCCCGGGAATAGGCCTTGCCGAAGTTCCCCTTGCTGTCCACATAGGGCACCAGAAGGGCCCCGTTCCCCCGGGTGAGGCGCACCATGGTTTCATAGATGGCCTGGTCGCCGTGGGGGTTCAGGGCCATGGTCTGGCCCACGATGTCGGCGGATTTCCGTTTATCCCCATTGAGAAGCCCCATCTTATACATGGTGTAGAGGATCTTCCGGTGGGAGGGCTTGAAGCCGTCGATCTCCGGGATGGCCCGGGAAACGATGACGCTCATGGCGTAGGGCATATAGTTTTCCCGGAGGGTGGTGACGATGGGCTGCTGGATCACCACGCCGCCGTTCTCGATATGGCCCCGGAGCTCCTGGCGCCGGACCGGCTTTTCTTCTATCTTTTTCCTAGGCAAATTCTCACTTCCTCAGCTTGATTCATGGGAGGGTCACAGGGCCCAGGCAGCCTCCAGCCCCAGGCGCAGGGCATGGGAGGCGGCCAGCTCCCGGATAAAGGCCCGGCTGTCGCTGCCCCGGGCGGGGAGGCGCAGCTCCCGGACGGTGGAAAGGGCGGGGCTCGACACCGCCACATAAACCAGCCCCACCTCCTTGCCCTCGCTGGGCTCGGGGCCGGCGTTGCCGGTGACGGCCAGGGCGATCTGGGCCCCAGAGGCCCGGCGGGCCCCGGCGGCCATCTCCGCCGCCGCCTGGGGGGAAACGGCGCCATACCGCTCCAGGGTTTCCCGGGAGACCCCAAGCACCCGCTCCTTGGCGGCCCGGGAGTAGGTGACGGCGCCCCACTCAAAGGCGCCGGAAGCCCCCGGCACCTGGGTGATCCGCTCCGCCACCAGGCCCCCGGTGCAGCTTTCGGCGGCGGCCACATGGAGGCCCTTCTCCAGGAGGGCCCGCACCAGGGCGGTCTGGAGGTCCCCCACATCCACCCCGTAGAGAAATTCCCCCGCTTCCCGGCGGATTTCTTCCAGCGCCGGGGCCAGCACCGGCTCCGGGTCCTCCTCCTTCCCCACCCGGGCGGTGACCCGGAGCATCACCTCGCCGGTTTTGCAGTAGGGGGCCACGGTGGGGTTTTGGCTCTCCCGCATGAGGCGGTCCAGCTTCTGGGCCAGGGCCGACTCCCCGATGCCGAAGAAATAGAGGCACCGGGACACCAGGCGGGTGTCGCTCCCCTCCTGGAGGAAGGGCATCACCTCTTCCCGGAACATGGGCTCGCACTCCCTGGGAGGGCCGGGAAGGAGGATGGCCACCTTCCCCTCCCACTTCCCCGCCCCGAAGATGGCGCAGCCGGGGGCGGTGCCGTTTCGGTTGGGGAACACCCGGGCCCCCTCCGGCATCATGGCCTGCTTCAGGTTATTGGGGCAGGGGGCGCGGCCCATCCGCCGGAAATGTTCCAGCACCGCCCGGCGGCTCTCCTCGTGGGGGAGGAGCCCGCGGCCCAGGCAGCCGGCGATGGTTTCCTTGGTCAGGTCGTCGTAGGTGGGGCCCAGGCCCCCGGTGGTGATGAGAAGGTCGGAGCGGGAAAGGGCCAGCTCCACCGCCTCCCGGAGGCGGCCGGGGTTATCCCCCACCACGCTCTGATGGTAAAGGTTCAGGCCCAGCTCCGCCAGCCCCCTGGCGATGGCGGTGGCGTTGGTATTCACCACGTTGCCCATAAGAAGCTCGGTGCCCACGCAAAGGATTTCCGCTGTTTTTGTCTGCAAGAAAAAGACCTCCCGGATGATAAAAGTATCGGTAGTTCAGGAAATATCAGCCAGCTCCAGATAGGCGCTGCCGTGCTGGGCGATGTAGTCCTTCCGCCCGGAAAGATTATCCCCCAGCAGCAGGTCGAACATCCGGGCCGTTTCCTCGGCGTCGTCGGGGGTGACCTTGATGAGGCGGCGGGTTTCGGGGTTCATGGTGGTGAGCCACATCATGTCCGGCTCGTTTTCCCCCAGCCCCTTGGAACGCTGGAGGGTGTATTTCTTCCCCTCCAGCTGCCGGCAGATCTTCACCTTCTCGGCGTCGGAATAGGCGAAATAGGTGTCGTCCTTGGTGTTGATCTCATAGAGGGGGGATTCGGCGATGTAGACATACCCCTCCCGGATGAGGGTGGGGGTGAGGCGGTAGAGCATGGTGAGGATGAGGGTGCGGATCTGGAAGCCATCCACGTCGGCATCGGTGCAGATGACGATTTTGCTCCACCGCAGGCCGGAAAGGTCGAAGGTATTCAGCTCCTTGTTGGACCGGGAGGTGACCTCCACCCCGCAGCCCAGCACCTTCATCACATCCACGATGATGTCGTTTTTGAAGATTTTATTGTAGTCCGCCTTGAGGCAGTTGAGGATCTTCCCCCGCACCGGCATGATGGCCTGGAACTCGCTGTCCCGGCCCAGCTTGCAGGAACCCAGGGCGGAGTCGCCCTCCACAATGTAGACCTCCCGGCGGGAAACGTCCCTGCTGCGGCAGTCCACGAACTTTTGGACCCGGTTGGACATATCCAGGGTGCCGGCCAGCTTCTTTTTCAGGTTGAGGCGGGTCTTTTCGGCGTTCTCCCGGCTGCGCTTGTTGATGAGGACCTGCTCGGCGATTTTGGCGGCGTCGTCGGGGTTCTCGATGAAATAGACCTCCAGCTGGTGCTTGAGGAAATCGGTCATGGCCTCCTGAATGAACCTGTTGGTGATGGACTTTTTGGTCTGGTTCTCGTAGCTGGTCTGGGTGGAGAAGCTGGAGGACACCAGCACCAGGCAGTCCTCCACGTCCTGGTAGCTGATCTTGCTCTCGTTTTTCAGGTACTTCCCCGCCGACTTGAGCCAGGCGTCGATCTGGTAGACGGTGGCGGCCTTCACCGCCTTCTCCGGGCTGCCCCCGTGCTCCAGGTGGCTGGAGTTGTGGTAATACTCGGTGAGGGAGAGCTTATTGGAGAAGCAGAGGGCCACGTTCAGCTTCACCCGGTAATCCGGCTTGTCCTCCCGGTCCCGGCCCTCCCGCTCGGCGGTCCAGTACTGCACCGGGGTCAGGGCGTCCTCCCCCGCCAGCTCCTGGACGTAATCCTTGATGCCGTTTTCGTAATAGAACTCCCGCTCCTCGAAGCGGCCCTTCTGCGCCTCATGGCGGAAAATGAAATGGACGCCGGGGTTCACCACCGCCTGGCGCTTGAGGACATCCACAAAGTATTCCTCGGGGATGGCGATGTCGGTGAACACTTCGAGGTCCGGCTTCCAGCGGATGCGGGTGCCGGTTTTTTTGCCGGGGACGGGGGCTTTCCGGAGGCCCCCGATATTCTCCCCCTTTTCAAAATGGAGGTCATAGCGGAAGCCGTCCCGCAGCACCTCCACATCCATGTATTCCGAGGAATACTGGGTGGCGCAGGAGCCCAGGCCGTTGAGGCCCAGGGCGTAGTCGTAGTCCCCGTCCTGGCCGTACTTGCCCCCGGCGTAAAGCTCGCAGAACACCAGCTCCCAGTTGTACCGCTCCTCCTTGGGGTTGTAGTCCACCGGGCAGCCCCGGCCGAAGTCCTGGACCTCGATGGACTGGTCGGCGTACTGGGTGAGGATGATCTTTTTGCCGTAGCCGGCCCGGGCCTCGTCGATGGCGTTGGAGAGGATTTCAAAGGCCGAGTGCTGGCAGCCCTCGATGCCGTCGGAGCCGAAGATGACCCCCGGGCGCTTCCGGACCCGGTCCGCCCCCTTGAGGGAGGAGATGCTTTCGTTGTCGTAGGCTTTGCTTTTGGGTTTTGCCGTCATGGTTTTCCTCCATCTTCCCCGCCGGCCCGGGCTTCCCGCCGGGCGGCGTTTTCTATCCGGGGATCAGCGCCCGGCGGCGGGGCCTTGCCTCGGCCCGGCCGCGCCAGCGCAAATCAATCCAGAATATAGTATGGAATATCTTGTGGAGGTTTGTCAAGTAAAATACCTCCCGTGGGCAAAGGTCAACACGCCGGGCGGGGTGAAAAGCCGGCCGGTCCGAAGGAGTTTTCCGGAGGCTGGAAGGATTTCCCGGCGAGGCTGACGACGCAGCCTTGCTCCCTGCAAGGCAAGGAGGAAAACGACGGCGGGGGCCCTCCCGGCCCCGGAAAACCGGATTGCCCTTTGTCCGCGGGAGGTACGATTAGTTGTGAAAATTCGTTCTTTTTTGAAATAATTCCCCCTCCGCCTTCGTTATCTATGGCAGCGCGGGGCCCCGCCCCAAAGGAAAAAGAAAAAGGAGAGATCACACCATGAATATTTCCAAGCGCCTGCTTGCCGCCGCCCTGGTCCTGGCCCTTCTGGCCGCCGGCTGCCAGTCCGCCGCCCGGGGGGAGGCCCCCTCCTCCCCCGCTTCCCAGAGCCAGCCCGCCCAGGAGGAGCCCTCCTCCCCGGCGGAAAGCACCCCGGAAAGCGTCCCTGAGGAGAGCGCCCCGGAGGAGGAAACCGCCGCCGGGGAAAGCCGCCCCGACGGCCTGCCGGTTTTCCCCCAGGAGGCCGTTGGGGAGAACACCCCCGCCAGCTTCCTGGGAAAGACCTTCGGGGATGTGACGGCCTTTTATGGAGAGGACTACCAGATGGGCCAGAGAAATTCCCAATACATCTCCTACCAACTGGAGGACGGGGGAATCCTGGTCTTCCACTGCTCCTCCCCCCGGGAGTGGGGGACCTTTGACGCCGCCAACCCGGTCACCTATGTTTCGGTATCGGGGGCCGCGGGGATGCAGGTGACCCGGGATATCTCCCTGGGGATGACCCTGGAGGAGGTCATGGCGGCCATGCCGGAGGGGCTGGAGGCCCCTCCGGCGGAAGGCCCCGGCGCCGGGGGCCAATGGAGCTGGTACGGGGAACTGAACGGCAGCCTCTGCCGGGTGTTCCTGTTTCCTGGGGAGGACGGCACCCTCCAGTCGGTGGACATCAAGGGGGAGGAGCTGATGGACCAACTCGCCCAGGCCTCCTGACCCACCCCGAAAAAATGGAGGGGGGCTTCTGCCCTCCTCCATTTTTTCTCCTCCCTCAGCAGAGGACGCCCAGTTTTTTCAGCACCGCCACACAGTCCAGCATCCCCTGGCGGTAGACGTACCGCTTTTCCTTGGCGCTGATCTCCTCCAGGAGCTGGAAGCACTCCTCCACGAACTGCCGCTCCCCCTCCAGGAACATTCCCTCGCACTCCCGGTTCATTCGGAGGCGTTTTTCCTGAAGGAGCCGGTATTCCCCGGTGGCCTGAAATTCCCTGGAAGCCTTTTCCTCCATCTGCCCGGCGATCAGGCCGAGCTCTTCTTCGCTGATCATTCGGTCACATCCTTCCCTCAAGTGCCCGCCGCTCCCCGGCCCGGGGGCCGCCCATGCCGCGGCAGATTGTTCCGTCCTCCCAAAAAAGACCACCTGAAACCTAAGTATCGGCGTACAAAGGGGATACGACGCCGCAGGGAGTGGTGTCTGGCGGCCGCAAACCGCCGTAGCCCCTTGTACACCGATACAACACTTGAAATATATCATAGACGGTTCCGGGGCAAGAGTCAATGAAATTTCTTACAAATTTTACCAATTAAAAAGGACCCCGTCGGTGGTTCTGTCCACCCGGCAGGGTCCTTTTCGCAGGTTCAGGCAAAAATGTCCATTGTACGGAGCCGGTCGAAGGCCTCTCCCATCACCGAATTCTCCACGGTGCAGGCGATGCGCAGGTGCCCCTCGCCGCAGGCGCCGAAGTTGTCCCCGGGAAGTACCAGGACATGGACCTCCTCCAGGATGCGGCGGGTGACCTCGGCGGAGGAAAGCCCCGTTTCCCGGATGCTGGGGAAAAGGTAGAAGCTCCCCTCCGGGGCGGGCACCGACATATTCCGCAGGGCGTTGATCCGCCCGACGGCGTATTCCATCCGCTCCCGGAAACAGTTGAAAATGGGGGGCTCGATGGTTTTCCGCTCCCGGAGGGCCCACAGGGCGGCCCGCTGGGAAACCGACGGGGCGGAATAGATGATGTATTCGTTGATCTGCTGCACCGCCGCGATGATGGGGGGCGGCGCGATGAGGTTGCCGATGCGGAAGCCGGTCATGATGTAGTTTTTGGAGAAGCTGTTGACGGTGACGGTGCGCTCCTCCATGCCGGGGATAGACCGGATGGGGACGAAGGGGGTCTGGTAGCAGTAGTTGGTGTAAATATCGTCGGCGACCACCAGCAGGTCCTTCCTCTGGCAGAAATCCGCCAGCTCCTGGAGGTTCTCCCGGGTGAGGCAGACGCCGGTGGGGTTATTGGGGCTGTTGATGAGGATGGCCTTGGTCCGGGGGCCGCAGAGCCCCTCCAGCCGCTCCATATTGATGGCGAAATTCTCATGGGCATAGGTGGGCAGGAATACCGCCTTCCCCCCGGCGGACTCCACCTGGTCCAGGTAGTAGCTGAAATAGGGGTCCGGGATAATCACCTCATCGCCGGGGTCCAGCAGCACCAGCATGGCGAGATACATGGCCGCAAGGCCCGAGGCGGTGATGAAAACCTCCTCGTCCCGCAGGGAAACGCCGTATTCCGCCTGATAATAGCTGCGAATCTCATCCCGCAGCTCCCGGTAGCCCCTGGGGTCGGTGTACTTGGTGTGGCCCGCCGAGGCGTCGGCAAAGGCCTTGTCGATCACCACCTGGGGGGTTTTGATGTCCGGGTCGCCGATGGACAGGTTGATGATGTCGTCGTAGCGGGCCGCCACATCGAACACCTCGGCAAAGGGGTTGCTCTTGGGATGCTGGTATGCTTTTGCTCTGAAATCTCTCATGGTTTCCGTCCCTCCACTGTTTGATTCCATATTTCCTCCAGCCTGCGGCAGGAGGCCTCAAACCGCTCCCGCTCCTCCGGGAGCATTTCCGGCTCCGCCACCCGCTCCGCCCCGTTTTTCCCCAGGGCGCAGGGGAGGCTGGCGAAGACGCCATTTTTCATGGGCACCGAAACCGGCAGCACCCGGCCGGTGTCCCGCTGGACGGCCCGGATGATTTCCCCGGCGGCGGCGCCGATGCCGAACTCGGTGGAACCCTTGCCGCAGAGGATCTCCCAGCCCGCCCTGCGGACCGCCTCCGCCGTTTCCTCCCGGTCCAGGGCCTTCCAGCGGGGATCCCGGGCGGCCAGCTCCCGGAGGGGGAGGCCCTCCGCCGTCACCCCGCTCCAAAGGGGGACCTGGCTGTCCCCGTGCTCCCCCACCACAAAGCCCCGGATGGCGGCCGGCGGCGTCCCGGTGCGGCGGGAAAGCTCCCGGACCAGGCGGCAGCTGTCCAGGGTGGTGCCGCTGCCCAGCACCCGGCCCCAGGGCAGCCCCAGCCGCTCCGAGAGGTACCGGGCCGTCAGGTCCACCGGATTGGTGATCACCAGGAGGACCCCCCCGAAGCCGCAGCCCCGCAGCCCGGGGATGATCTGGTCCATCACCTCCAGGGAGGCGGACAGCTCCTGGAGCCGGTCCTCGCAGACCAGGAGGCTGCCGGCGCAGACCACCGCGAAGCCGGCGTCGGCCAGGTCCCGGTAATCCCCGGCCCAGACCCGGGCGCCCCCCGGCGCCAGAACCGCCGCGTCCTGAAGGTCGTCGGCCTGGGCCCGGGCCTTGGCCTCATCAATATCCAGCAGCACCAGGCGGCCGCAAAGGTCCTGGGCCAGAAGGCCCATGGCCACATGGCTCCCCACATGGCCCGCGCCGATCACGGCGATTTTCCGCGGGTCCCCCACGGCATCCCCTCCTTGGCCGGTCCTGGGCCGGGGTCCGGGGCCGGAAAAATATGCATTTATTATAGCAAAAATATTGACGCTGCGCAATGGCCGGCGGGCGGATTTCCGCTTTCCCCGGGCAGACTTCATTGCTCCGAAAAATTATCTCTATTTTTCGATTGACTTTAATTATATTTATGTTATACTAAATATAATTAAAATCAACAGAAAAGAGGAATTCAATTGGAGATAGACAAAATCCCGCAGTGGATTCTGGCTCTGGAGCCCGAGGACGCATCTTTTCTGAAGAATTTTGTCCTGAAGTCCGGCTCCCTGAAGGAGATTGCCCGCCTGTACGAGGTATCCTACCCCACCGTGCGCCTGAGATTGGATAAATTGATTCAGAAAATCGAATTAAATGACCAAAAGGAAGAGGAGCCCTTCCCAGCTTTCATCAAGGGGCTGGCTGTTGATTCCCGAATCGACCTGGAAACTGCCAAAATCATCATTGAAAAATATAAAAGTGAAAAGGAGAATTCAAAATGAACCCTGTCATGACCTGTATTGTTGCCGCCGCAGTCACCATCTTCCATTTCTGGGCGTCCCGGAGAAAACCGAAATACTGGTATTTGGGAGGCATCGTCCCCTTTTTGTGGGCCGGGGCCGTCATCCTCCTGTTCGCAAACGGCATGATCCGCTTCCAGGACGATTGGCCGATGCTGCTTTTCCCCACGGCGATCCTTCTGCTGATCTGGCTTTCCGGCCACGAGGCCGCAAAAAAGAAAGAAATCCAGCGCATGAAGGCGCAGGATATGTAAAGGAAGCCGGACAGAGCGGTTCAAGGAGCTGGGCGGCCGGTCCCATCCCAATTTATAAAACGCGCCATCCGGGGCGGCGGAACCACCGTGGTTCCGCCGTCTCTTTTTCGCTTGGGAAAAAGGGGTCCTTCTCCCCCGCTGGCAATCTCCGGAAGGGATGCTGCCCGGCAATGGCGGAAAAGCCTTTTCCCGCCAGGGGCGCCACCAACTGGCTTTTCTTCCTCCGTCCTCCCATCCGGCGACGGCCGTTCCTGCGGCCTCCCCTCAAAGGGCTTGCTGCCGCCCTTTTTCCAGAGGGCGGGGACCAATCGCCGCATCCTTCCACCGGCGGCAGCTGGAAGGGGCTGTCTTTTCTGCCAGCAATTTGGCCTTGTCCCAGGCTTCCCGGGCTGTTACCATTTTTACGGCCCCGTTTTCTGCGGAAAC
>CAJFUT010000177.1 GCA_904420255.1 uncultured Angelakisella sp.
AACGTCCGCCCCCTCCGCCGCCGCGATGTCCAGGCCGGTGTGGAAGTCCCCATTGCCGCTGATGGGATGCTGCCGCAGCCCAAAGGGAGAGGTGATGGAGCCATAGGCGGGATACCGGGCGGGGGCGGACACCAGGACGCCCCCCTGGCAGAGATTTTCCGGGATGTAGGGATTTTCCCCGCCCATGCCGCCGGCGGCCCCCACCGCCTGGCCCAGCACCGATTTTTCCAGCTCCCCCAGGATGGTTTCCCATTCCAGGGGGTCGTCGAAATTCCCCACCTCCACCGCTTCATCCTCCCCTGCCCGGCCCATCACCGAAAGGTAGTACCGCCCCAGGAGCTGGTACTTTTCCGGGTCCAGGTATTGGAGGGTGAAGACGGCGGCCAGCGCCAGGGCGCAGATGCAGATTTGCAGGGCGGTAAAGGCGGTGACCGTTTCCAGGAGGGTCATGGGCTGATCCTCCTCCGGCCTTCTCCGGCCTCCGGCCCGCCGGCCGCCCCGGTGGATGGTCATACCCCTGCGGTTCCGGCTGTAATCCATAGCCCCCACCCCTTTCTGTCCCATTCTATTCAGAAGGAGGACAAGAAATGCCCCCTCCCCCGGCATGGCCGGGAGAAGGGGCGGAACTCCAGAGGGCGGGCGGGGAAGCCTCGCTGGAGGATGCGGGGGCGGAGGAGGACGGCGCCTCATTGGAAGGGGGCGGCGGGGCCTCGGTGACCGAAACGGCACAGGAGGCGGTTTTATTTCCGTCCGCTGTGGTGATGGTGATGACGGCATTGCCGGCCTTATGGAGGGTGACCTTCCCCGAGGCGTCCACCGAAGCCACTCCGCTGTCGCTGCTCTGCCAGCTGACGCTCTGGTTGGTGGCGTTGCCAGGAGCGATGGACCAGGTGAGGGTGTAGGTTTCCCCGGGCGCCCCGGAAATCTCGGTGGGGCTGAGGGTCACCGATTCCACCGCCACCGAGGCGGGGGGCTTTGCCTCCACCGTAACGGCGCAGGAGGCGGTCTTGTTCCCGTCCGCCGTGGTGACGGTGATGACGGCGCTGCCGGGGGCCACCGCGGTGACGGTGCCGTCGGCGCTCACCTGAGCCACCGCGCTGTTGTCGCTGCTCCAGCTGACGCTCTTGTTGGTGGCGTCGCCGGGATTGATGGTGGCGGTGAGCCTGCCGGTTACGCCCTCGGTGAGGGTCATGGCGCTCTGGTCCAGGGTCACGCCGGTGACCGCCACGGTGGAGGCGGTGACGGTGACCTTGCAGGAGGCGGTCTTATTCCCGTCCGCCGTGGTGACGGTGACGGTGGCGCTGCCCGGGGCCACCGCGGTGACGGTGCCGTCGGCGCTCACCCGGGCCACCGCGGTGTTGTCGCTGCTCCAGCTGACGCTCTTGTTGGTGGCATTGCTGGGATTGATGGCGGCGGTAAGCTTTCCGGTACCTCCGGCCTCCAGGTTCAGGGTGGAGGGCTCCAGGGTCACGCCGGTGACCGCCACGGTGGAGGCGGTCACTGTCACCTGGCAGGAAGCGGTCTTATTCCCGTCCGCCGTGGTAACGGTGATGGTGGCGCTGCCGGGCGCCACGGCGGTGACCTTGCCGCCGGCGTCCACTGTGGCCACAGCGGTATTGCTGGATTTCCAGCTGACGCTCTTGTTGGCGGCGTTGTCGGGGGCCACCGCGGCGGTGAGGGTGGCGCTCTCCCCGGCCCTCAGACTCAGGGTAGTTTTATCCAGAGTCACGCCGGTGACGGCGGTGCCGGTGACCGTCACCTTGCAGGTGGCGGTTTTGCCCCCGTCCGCCGTGGTGACGGTGATGGTGGCGGTGCCGGCGGCCACCCCGGTGACCTTGCCGCCGGCGTCCACCGTGGCCACCTTGGCGTCGCTGGTGGTCCAGGTGACGCTCTGGTTGGTGGCGTTCTCAGGGGAAACGGTGGCGGTGAGGGCGGCGCTCTCCCCCACCTTCAGGCTCAGGGTGGTTTTATCCAAAGTCACCCCGGTGACCTTCACCTGCCCCACCGCCCCCACCGACTCGGTGCCGGTGGAATAGCCGCTGGAGCGGATGGAGGCAAAATAGTCAGCGATGGCCTCCGCCAGATTTTCGGCGATATCCTGCTGGGTGGCGGAATCCAAAAGCTGGCGGTACTCGCTGTTGTTGCTCATAAAGCCGCACTCGGCCAGGGTGGATGTATAGCGGCTTGTCCGGGTGACATAATAGAGGCCGTACTTGCTGCCCCGGTTGGAGTTGCCCATGGCGGAATAAAGGGCGCTGTTGACATAATCGCTGAAGGGCTCCGAAAAGGCGTAGAAGTAATAGGACTCGTTGCCCTTGGCGGAGGTGCTGGCCGCCGAGTTGCAGTGGATGCTGATGAACAGCTGGGCGCCGAAGCTCTCTGCCTGGGATACCCGGTCCGCCAGCTCCACCTTCCGGGAGCCGGTGGTGTCGATGAGGTAGACATTGGAGCCGTAGGTATTCACCAGGACGTTATAGAGGCGCTTGGCGATCTGCTGGTTCACCACCTTTTCCGGATAGGCGGCCAGGTTGCCCGAGGCGCCGTTATCGGGGCCGCTATGGCCCGGGTCGATGACGATTTTGGCGTTGGACATGGTGGGGACGTTGTTAAACCGCAGGGTGAGGGTGCTGCCGCTGTAGCTGGCCTTGTAGCCCACCATGCCGTCCCGCTCCCGGAACTTCAGGGTCAGGGCGGTGCCGTCCCAGGTGGCGGAGGAGAACAGGGGGTTCTTGGTCAGCCTGGAAAGATTGCCGGGCACCTCCTTGGTGTAGGCGAAATCGAAGGTCATGCCGCTGGAGGAGTAGGTGACGTCGTAGCTCACCGGCTGGGTCATGGTGAGGATGACGTCGGTATAGGTGGAGGTGCTGGTGACGCTCATCCCCTCAATGACATTGTCCCCCGCCTCCTTGGAGGTGGACTTGATGTCCTTGGAATAGACCCGCAGCCCCGACTCCAGGAGGTAATAGCGGTAGGTATTGCTGCCGTCCCGGTAGACGATCTCATCCCCCAGGGTGTAGTCCAGAGCCCCGGCGGGGAGGGGGAAGCAGTTGGGGCTGGAGATATCGTTGACGGTATTGCTGGGGAAGGTTTCCGCCTGGCTTGCCGACACCACAATGGGGTTGCCGGAGCCGATGACCGCCTTCTTGTTGACGGTGACGCTGGCCCCGGTGGCGGTGCCGGTGAAGCCCTGATAGGAGGCGCTGATGGTGATATTCCCCAGCTTCTGGGTGGAGGAGGTGGCCTCCGGCGCGGTGAAATCTCCCGAATACTTGACATAGGAGGAGGTCTTGTCGGTGTCGTCGTCCTCCTCGCTGGTCCGGGTCAGGGTGATGGTCTGCCCTCCCAGGCTGGCGGTGACCGAAGCGCCCTCATAGGCGTTCACCGATACGGTGATCTTCATGCCCCCGTCCACCGTGACGCTGCCGGTGGGGGTGACGGTGTCCTCATCCAGCACCTTCACCTGCCGGGTGATGTTATAGGTGACCGTCTTGCCCTTGTGGGAAAAGACAAAGGTATTGAGCCCCGCGGACAGGTCCCGGGAC
Source organism: uncultured Angelakisella sp. (assembly GCA_904420255.1). GTDB lineage: Bacteria > Bacillota > Clostridia > Oscillospirales > Ruminococcaceae > Angelakisella. The sequence goes on from CAJFUT010000177.1 coordinate 3,543, forward strand.
ACCGAGAAATAGCCGTTTTCATCGGTGGCGATCTCCTCTCCGTCCAGGGTGACGGGGTTGGTGGGGTCGGAGGCCCCCTGGAACACCACGCTGGCCTCGTTGGTGGTATAGGTGGTCTGCTCCGGCTTGGTCAGCTTCAGCTCGGTGAGGATGAACTGGGCGGTGGTCTGGTCCGCCAGATATTTTACAATATTATCGGTGGCGCCGCCGGGATTGGCCCGCAGGGCCGCCAGGGAATTGAAGGCGCTGCCGCCGAAGCCCTCCACATTGCGGACGTTGTTGAGCTGGCGCACCATCTCGGTGTTGGAGCTCCAGCCGCCGCTGGTGCCCATCAGGTCGGCGGCGTGGACCACATACATGGGCACGCCGGCGGAATCCGCCAGGCTCCCCCACCAGGCGGTGACGGTATCGAAGGGCTCAGTGCTGCTGGCGGTGGAGCCGTAGGCCTTCACCGCCACCGAATCGAACATCCCATCCTCCAGGAAGGCCTTGACGTCGGCGTTGCCGGAATAGAGGGCGGTGAATTCCGCCGAGGTGTCGGAGCCGGCCTCGTTCTGGGATTTGTTGGCCCAGACGGCGTCGGTGAGGATGCCAAGCTGCATCCCCGGGGCCTTATTGCGCACCACGTCCGCCGCCGTTTCCAGGGCCACCCGGGAAACCGACCCCATGTAATTTTCGTAGCCGATGCCGCCCCCCTGGGCCAGATAGGCGCCATAGGAGCCGCTGGTTTCCTCATTGTAATACTCGTCCAGGAAGACGCCGTCGGGGTGGTAGGCGGTGACGAAATTCCCCAGCTCCTCCCGGATGAAGTTGACGGTGGCGGCGTCCATCCCGGAGGCCCGGCCGATGGAGTCCCCGTCCCCCACATACAGGGTGTTATAGATGCAGTAGACATACATCCCCCGGGCCCTGGCCTGGGAGATGGCGTATTCCAGCGGGTCAAAGAAGGTGGTGAGCACCGGGAAATTGCTGCTGTTGTAGATGACCCCCTCCTGCCCCGCCGTCTGGATGATGACGGTGTTGAGGTTCATCTGGACGGCGGTATCCAGGGCGGAGTCGATCTCCCCTTTCACCGTTTCCTCGGAGCTGTCCCCGGAGGCGAGGAAATCCTGGCCGGGGATCAGCCATACCCCTTTCATCTCGTCGGGCTTATTGTAGACCACCGGCTGGGTGATGGCGGGGATCTCCTCCCCGCCGTCCTCCGGCTCCTCCGGCGCCTCCTGGGACTGGGAGGAATCCTCCTGGGAGGAGCTGGAGGAGGCAAACAGGGGCGGTATCTGGCCGTCCCCCATCATAATGGCCACGATGCCGGTGATCACGATAATCCCCGTGAACAGCACCCCCATCAGGGCCACCAGTCTGCCGCTGCTGTTGAATAGATTTCGCACGCCGCGTACCTCCGATGCTTTCTTCATCCCGTACCCCGGGCCGGAAAACCCGGCGGGGGCGCCTTTGGGAAGGTCCTAAAAGATCCTGGTCAGAAAATATTCTCCAGGTTGGCCAGCTCCTCCTCCACCGCCCAGGCTACCCCCGAGGCGGGGTTGAAGAGGGAATCGTAGCGGTAGAGGGCGAAGCCGCCGTAGTGGGAAACGGTGCGGGCATAGGCCACCTGCCGGGCCATAATGTCGGTGTTGGAGGCCCATTCGCTGCCGTACTGGCCGTCCCCGATCTTGTAGGCGGCAAGGCCCACATAGAGCTTGACGCCGCTCTGGGAGATCATGCCGTCAAATTCCCGAACGGTGCTCTTGTAGGGCTTGACGCTGTTGTCGAAGCCGAAATACACCTGGGGGCAGATATAGTCCACATAGCCGGGGTTGGTGAGCCACTCCTCCACGTCGCAGTAGAGGGAGGAATAGTTGTTCTCGTTGTTCCCCGCCGGGCTGACGCCGAAGACCTTGTCGGTCCCCACGGCGTTATAGACCCGCCGGACCAGGATATTCACCTGCTCCCGCCGCCAGTCCCCCAGGCTCAGGGAGGTGCCGGAGCTCTGATAGGTTTCGGCGTCGAAGGAGCTCCCCGCGTTGGGGGGATAGAAATAGTCGTCGAAATGGATGCCGTCCACGTCGTAATTCTCCACGATCTCCCGGACGCCGTTCACGATCAGCTCCCGGGCGGCCTCGCTGCCGGGGTTATAGTAGATCCCCCCGTCGTAGCGCAGGGCGTCGCCGGTTTCCAGCATATCCCAGGCGGGGTTGTCGTCGGAGAGGGGCTTGTCGGAGGTTCGGATGCGGTAGGGATTGATCCACGCCTCGATGCGCAGGCCCCGGCTGTGGGCCTCCCGCACCATAATGGCCAGGGCGTCATAAGGCTGGCTGCCGATCTCCCCCTCCGTCCCGGTGAACAGGTAGCTGGAGGGGAAATAGTCGGAGTAATAGAGGGCGTCCCCGAAGGGCCGCACCTGGGCGTAAACGGTATTGAGCCCCAGGTCCAGAATCTGGTCGAAGGCGGCCCGGATGCTGCTGGTGAAGGCGCTCTCGCTGCGGTTCTGGAGCATGGGCCCCAGGTCCAGGTAGGAGAGCCACACCGCCCGCACCTCGTCCACATCCCCGGAGGACGGGCGGCTCGCTTCTTCTTCCTCCTCCTCATCCTCCTCAGGGGCCTGGGAAACGGAGGAAGAGGAAGAAGAGGACGCTGCGGAAGAGGAGGACGGCGCCGGGGCGGAGGAGCTGCTGCTCTCCGGGTAGCTGATGCTGGAGCTGGAATAGGAGGCCAGGCTGGAGCTGGAGAGGGGCACCGAGGAGGGCGCTTCCTCCACCGCCGGGGGGTACTCCCCGTCCGCCGGCTCCCGCCCGCTGCCGCTGCTGGAAAAATCGATGGCGCCCCCGCCGCTGACCACCTGCTCCGGGAGGGAGGAGGGGCCGTCCGAGGCGGCGCAGGCCCCGAGGGACAATATCATGGACAACGCCAGCAGGATTCCAAGGGCTTTTTTCACTGAGTACTCCATTCCGCCGTCAAACACCGGCCTTTCGTCAAAATTCCAATTCTTTCTCAAGTATCGGTGTACAAAGGGGATACGACGCCGCAGGGGGTGCCCACAGGCGCGCTGGCAGCGTTCTCGGGCTCGGCAGGCGCCAGCCTGCTCTCGCCCTGTGGCCTTGCCAGCCCACCCGTGGGCACGCCCTGCGGTCCCTCGGAGTTTCCGGCCGCCAGGCGGCGCCGATGGCGCGGAAGACGACGCAGCCTGCCTTCCGGCAGGCAAGGAGGATGACAAAGCCAGGGGTACTGCATGGCGGCCGGAAACCGCCGCAGCCCCTTGTACACCGATACAATTGTAGCTTTTTCACAGTTGCAGGTCAATAGATTTGGCCCCAATCCCAATATTTTACGCCTCTGCCATGGCGAAGCGGCCATCTGCCGGGGAATTTCCATCCGGGGGTACCCAAAGGCCCCGAAATATGCTATATTGTACCTGAATAGCATACGCTGAAGGAGAGAATCCGCCTATGTTCTTTATCCTGGGCACCAACGCCAAAACCGAGCCCCTGGGCACGGTAGCCTGCCCCTGCCCCCGGTGCGGCAGGGGGACTGTTCTGAGCCTCTGCAAGAGCTACCAATACCTGCACCTGTTTTTCCTGCCCATTTTCCGCTTCCATGTCCAGTACATCGCCACCTGCCCCGGGTGCGCCAGCGTCTACCAGGTGGAGGCCGGAGCCGGCAGGGCGGTGGAGCGGGGTGAGCGCAGCTCCCTTTCCCCTCACGAATTGACCCTGCTGCAAAGCAACAATTCCCCCCTCTGCCCCCGGTGCGGCGCCAGGAATCCCGCCGGCAGCACCTTCTGCAACCAGTGCGGGGAGCGGCTGCTGTAATTTAAAAACGTACCGCCCTTCCATTTTATTTCCCATTTCTCAAAAAAAGCCTTCCGCCGCGTCAATTTCTCGCTGCGGGAAGGCTTTTTCCGTGGGATTTTTTACTCCGCCTCTTCCTCCGGCGCTTTCTCGCTCAGAAGGTCGGCGGTTACGGTCTGGCTGGTGACATAAACGCACTTGTTCTGGGTGATGGTGGCCCCTATGGCTTCCTCGGTGGGCTGCTCCCCCTTCACCAGGCTCTGGACCAGCAGCGCCACCGTCCGGCCCAGGTCGTTGCCGCTGGCGCCGCAGGCGAACATGGCTGTCCCCTCCCGCACCATTTCCAGGGCCGCCTCGTCGGCGACGGTGAGATAGATCCGGGTCTTCTGGAGCTGCTCGGTGAACTCGGTGGGATCCAGAAGGTAATTGGAAATCTGGCGGGCATAGCTGCTGCTGTCGCAGATGATCATTTCCCCGCCGGCGTAGAGGATGTCGTCCACCTCGCTGCGCAGGTCGAAATTATAAGCCTGGGTGATGGCGTTGAGGCCCAGCTCCGCCTCGATGCCCGCGGCGCTCAGGTAGGAATTCAGGGCTTCCTCGTTGCCGTTTTCGGTGTAGTCGTCCTTGGTGAAAACGCCGTAGACCAGCCGGTCGTCGGGCTTCAGGTCCAGGTTGGACTGGTTGTTCTCCCAGCCCATAATGATGGCGTCGGCCAGCTGCCGCATGGTGTTGCTGGAGGAATACCCCACATAATAGAGGTTTTCCATCCGGCTCATCTGCTCCTGGGGAGGCTGGAGCCCGGTGAAAACCAGAGTGATCCCCTTCTCCAGGGCGATGTCGATATACTCCTCCGCCATGTCCTGGTCAAAGAGCTGGACCACAATCACCTGATAGCCTTTGTCCACCATCTTCTGGAACATGGCCATCTGGTCGGAGCCGTTCTCAGGGGTTTCCAGGCAGTGGACCTCAAAGGAATCCCCCAGGCTCTCCTTGAGGGAATTGCGGAAATAGACGTCGTCCATGCTGCTCATCTCCGCCTGGAGAAGCCCCAGCATCACCACCGACGGCTCCGCCGCCTCGCTGCCGTCCTGAGCCTGAACGGCCACCACCGCGGTCCGCTCGAGCGGGGCCGTCAGATCAGGGTCCACCGTCTTTGCCGCGGCAAAGTGGCCGATCATGGTAACCAGCAGCACCGCCGCCAAGGCGTATATCAAGAAATGTTTCATGGAACAGAAAATCCTTTCTCCGGAAAATGGCCGGCTTCCAAAGCTTTCCAGCGGGCATACCGCCGAGGCGCCGAGCCTTTGATAGGGCTGATTTTACCACACCGGACGGGAAATTTCAAGCTTCCAAATGTAAACATTGGGACATCGTGTAGAAAGTTGGCGGTCCGCCGGAGGATGGGAAACGCTTCCGGCCCCCAAAGCCTCTCCCAAGCAAAAACCGCGGCTTGTATCGGTGTACAAGAGGCTGCGGCGGTTTCCGGCCGCCCTCAGACTGTTTACCCGCCGCCCGTAAACGGGGCGATTTCATTCACGGCAAGCCGCTCGCCCGATTTTCTTTCAATTGAAAACCCGCCCCAGGGGGACGGGTCCTTTGGCCTGCGGCGGGATTCAGCCGCCTTCATTTTTCCTGCTCTCCGGTTCCGGCCGGATCCTCCTCCCCGATGCTGCGGACCATCTGGTCCAGCTCCTCGTCATCGGGGGCGAGGGGCTCCCGGCTTCCCGCCTTGGCGAAGGGGCTTTCCTGCTCCCGCTTCGGGGCGTCGGGGAAGGGGAGGGTCAGGGTGCCCAGGTAAAAGACAATGTCAAACAGGGTGCCGGTCACCAGCAGGTCGGTGTTGGAGATGGAATTGACCGGGTTCAGATACACAATGAGCATATTGGCGGCGGCGGCGGCGGCCACCAGCATCAGCACGCTGTGGAGGGTGCTCCCCCGGAGGCGCCCCCGGTACTGGGCCATGGCCGCCCCGAAGCAGACCAGGCAGCAGGCGGAGGTGATGAGAAGCACCGCCGTGGGCAGGGCGTCCACGCCGTAATACAGATAGTAGGCGATCACCGATATCCGGGCCACCGAATAAAAGGTCAGCAGCAGGGTAATGATGTTTTTTGTCATGGTTCCTCCTAATCCTGGAACAGGTCCTCCTGGCTGGACACCAGCTCCCCCACCGTTTTGGTATCCCCCGTCAGGAGGGCGAACACCCCCTTGTAGGTGAGCATGGGGTCGTTGAGGAAGCGGCGGCGGATTCTTTCGCAGGCATCCCGGGTGGGCATAAAGATGGTGACCGACATCAGATCGCTGCCGATGTCGGTGATGGTGAGGGTAATCTGCCAGCCGTCCTCCACCTGGCGGATCTCCACCTTGTTTTCCTTCTGGCGGCGCACCAGGGTGAGGATCCGGTCCATGGCCCGGGTCCCCCGCTCCCGCACCGCCGGGGGCAGGTCCTCCTCAAAGGCCCTGGAGGCCTGCCTCCCCAGGTCGGTGAGGGCGAAGCAGGACTCCCCCTGGTACTCCTGGGGAAGGATATGCCCCGATTTTCGGAGGCTCTCCATAGCCTCGGCAAACTGGAAATAGTTGACCAGTTCCTGGCTCTGGAGGGCGCTGTTGAGCTCCTTGAAGGAAACGGGCTGGCCCGCCTTGTCCATCAGATAGCAGATCAGGACCATCACCTCATGGCTGGTGGTGACGCTCCCGGGCCGGACCCCCTCGGTGAAGGCGCGATACTCCATTTCAAACCCCCGCCTTTCGGTACCGCGGATCATATTTTACAGAATCCTGTGGTATTTTTCCCTTTTCTGTCGTATGATAGGAAGGGATAACATTATTATTGTACACGAAATTTGCGATAAAATATAGTCCATCAGACAAAAAAGATTCAGGAGAGCTTATGAACAGCCACAAAAAAACAAATCAGAACGGCGGGGGCCGCCGGCTGCTCCTGGCATTGGGCGCCGCCTTTTTCCTGATCCTCTGCCTTCTCTGCCTGCCGGTGATCCGGTGGATGCTCCGGCCGGAATTCGGCCCCTGGCTCCGGGAGCGGGTGGACCGGCTGGGGGTCTGGGGGATCCTGGCCATGCTGCTCCTTCAGGTCCTCCAGATCGTAGTGGCCATCATCCCCGGGGAGCCGGTGGAGCTGGCCGCCGGCACCATGTACGGCGCCCTGGGCGGGCTGATCCTCTGCCTTACCGGCATCCTCCTGGGGTCGGCGGGGGTCTTCTGGACGGTGCGCCGCCGGGGCCGGGAAGCCTTCATCCGCACCCCCCTGTGGCAGAAGCTCCAGCGGTACAGCTTCCTCCAGGACGAGACCCGGCTGGAGGCCATGGTCTTTCTCCTCTACCTCATCCCCGGCACCCCCAAGGACATTCTGGTCTATGTCTGCGGCCTCAGCGGCATCTCCATGAGCCGCTTCCTGCTGCTCTCCACCCTGGCCCGGATCCCCTCGGTGGTCACCTCCACCTGGGCGGGGGCCAGCTTCGCCGGTGGGGACCACCTGCTGACCCTGGGCATCTTCGCCGCCACCGGGCTCCTGGGGCTCCTGGGCATCGCCTTCCACAACCGGCTGCTGGCCCGGAAAAACGGGGAGCCCCGGCAGCCCTCCTGATTCCATTCCCAGGCAGCGTCAAGGCCGGGATCCCAAAAGCTGGGATCCCGGCCTTTTGGCAGGCCCGGCGCCCGCCCCCTTTATTCCTTCGGCAGGGAGAAGCTCCACTCCCCCTCCTGAACCACCGAAACGAAGGCCACCGACAGCTCCAGGCTCTCCCCGGCGTACCCGGACATTCCATGATGATACACGGTATAGCTGCCGTCCCGGATGATGGAGCCGCCGTGGCCTTCCGACTCCGGCCAGGAAAGGTCCACCTGGTTCAGGCGGCGCCCCTCCCCCGCCTCCTCCTCCAGGGCCACCCAGAGGCGGCCGTCGGCGTCCAGGCCGGCGGAACGGGCCAGGAGGGTGACATTCCACAGCTCCAGGCGCTGGTCCAGCTCCACCGTTTCTCCCGGCTCCAAGGGGGGCAGCCGGACCGCGGCGGGGGGCTCCCCATACCGGGTGGATTCCAGGATTCCGGTCACCGTCACCCGGGTCATAGACACCTGGGGCAGGCCCGGCACATAAAACTCCTGGCAGCCCGGGGCGGTGTCCACCGCCTCCGCCCCGTAGAGAAGGCCGTCCTCCCCCAGCAGCTCCACATCGAAGGACAATCCGTTCCAATAGCTTTCCTCGGGGGCGGAGGAACCGTCCTCGGGCTGGGGGATGAGGGCAAACCGGGTGCAGTCCCCATTAAGGGGAAGGATGGAAAGGGTGTACCCCGCATCCGACGCCCGGAGGCTCCGGTCCATGGAATAGTCCTCCAGAGACACCTTCCGGAGCCGCACCGGCAGCTCCACCGCGCCGTCCAGCACCAGGGTGAACTCCTCCCAGGGGAAGTCCTCCAGGGTCACCGACTTGGCAGCGGACGCTTCCCCCGTGGACTGGTCATAGACGCTGTGGGACCAGGTTTCCTCGCTGGGGATGGGGTTCCCCTCCGGGTCCAGGAATTCCAGCCGCAGCCCCAGGGGCGCCCGGCTGGGGGCGGCGGGCTGGTCCTCCCCCGCTTCCGCCCCGCCGTCCGGCTCCTCTGAAAAGATGACCCCGGATTCCTTTTTCTCCACCCGGCAGAACAGGGTGGTGCCCCGGCGGTACAGGTAGGTGACGGTGTATTCCCTTCCCTCCGCCGCAACATGATACTCCTCCTCCGCCAGCCAATAGGCGCTGTCTGCCCCCGTCTCCTCCGCCACCGGGCCGTTCCCCGGGATGAAGTAGAAAAGCCTTCTGGCGGCGGCGTAAACGGTGTCAAAATTGGCGGCGGCCGCCACCAGCAGCAGGCAGGCGGCCAGGGCCAGCCCTTTTTTCACAGGCCGGGAGCCCTTCCGGGGCGGCTCCTCAAAGGCCTCCCGGGTGAGCCGCTCCAGGGTTTCACGGGAAATACAGTCTGTCAGGCGCTTGGGGGTCATTTTCCTTCCCTCCCTTCCGGGCCTGCCGGCCCCACCCAAATCCCCCGGCTCTCCAGCAGCCGGCGCAGCTTCCGCCGCAGCCGCAGGGTGGCCACATCGGCGCCGCCCCGGGTCATCCCCAGCCGGGCCGCCGCCTCGGCGGCGGAAAAGCCGTAGAGGAACCGCAGGGTGAAAAGCTGCCGCTCCCGGGGTTTTAAAAGGGCCAGCACCTCCTCCACAATATCCCCGATGTACTCCTCCTCCCCGGCAAGGTACATCTCCTCCTCCAGGGGCAGGGCCGGGGGCTTCGCCCTCCGAAGGCGGTCCAGGGCGGCGGAGCGGGTCATAATCCGGACATAGGTTTCCAGGGAGCCCCGGGCGGGGTCGTAGTCCTCCCGCCGGGAAAGGAGCCGGAGCATCACGTCGTTGGCGCATTCCTCGGCGTCCTCCCGGGGGAGCTGCCGCAGCAGGGCCCGGGCAGCTGCCAGGGCCACCGGGCGGCACCGGGCGTCCAGTTCCCCGTCGGTCATCCTCCCAATCTCCCCTTCCATCGGCCACTCCCCCTTTCATCCATCTGATACGTCCCTTTTGGGCAAAAGCTTACAGGCCGCGCACAAAATTCCGCCCCGTTTTTGCAGGGCAAAAAGCGCCCTCCCGCCACGGCGGCACAGGAAACCGCCGCGCCGGAAGGGCGCTTCACCCGATGGGCCTATTCATTTGAAGGTGTAGCTCTGGATGATGCCGGAAAAGAGCCTGCGGTACTCCGCCGCCAGGGCGTTGCCGCTGTCGATAAGCTCCTGGTCGCCGTCCCGGTCGCAAAGCTCCGCCAGCACCTCGCCGCAGCGGTCGTTCCCCGTCTGGCGGTCGTTGAGGATGTAG
>CAJFUT010000178.1 GCA_904420255.1 uncultured Angelakisella sp.
GCCAGCGCCAAGGGCGCTGGCCCGACTTGCTGCGTATTGAAGAAAGGGTCACTCCGAAGGGACCTGGGAGGCGGGGGAGGCCCCGGCGTCCTGGACCGGCGGGGCGGAGGAGGCGGAGGAGGCGGAGGAGGCGGAGGAGGCGGAGGAGGCGGAGACCTCCACCACCGGCGCCTCGTAGCCGAAGAAGGCGGTGTAGACCGCCTGGGCGATGTCCCGGTTCACCAGGTAGACCCCCGCCTCGTTGGCGGCGGAGCTGGCCCCGTTGGTGAGGAAGACGAAGCCGGTCTGCTCCCGGGGATCAAAGAACATCCCGCAGATGGAGCCGTAGGCGTTCCCCTGGTGGCCCACCATCCGCCGCCCCTCCAGAAGGTGGTCGGTGATCTGGGTCCCCAGGCCCCGCATGGTCTCGGTGATGCCGGTGTCGGTGGGCTCCTCCTGGCTGTACTGCACCGTCTGCATCCGCTCCAGCAGCTCCGGGGTCAGGCTCACCGGTTCCCCCTCCCGGGGGCAGCCGGCCATGATCATGGCGAACCGGGCCAGGTCCCCGGCGGTGATGAACAGGTCCCCGTGGCCCAGGCAGTAGAGCTGCCCCAGGGGCAGCTGGGTGTATTTGGCGCTCATGTTGGCCCAGGCGGCCATGTTGACCGTCCGCTCGCCGCTCTGGTAAATATCCGCCACCTGGTCTTTCTGCCGGATATCGGTGTAGGAATAGGCGGCGTCGATGCCCATGGACCCGAAGACCTCCTCCCGGGTGTAGTCCAGGAAGGGGGTCCCGGCGGCCTTTTCCACCACCCCGCTCACCAGCCCCATGGCGAAGTTGCTGTAGGAGTAATGCTCCCCCGGGGCGCAGCTGCTCCAGCTTTTGGGGAGAACGGTGTCCAGAAGGGGGAGGACCGGCTGGTCCAGGGCGTCCAGGTAGGCGGCGCTGTCCACGATGCCGGAGGTGTGGGTGAGAAGATGTTCCAGGGTCACCCCCTGGCCGGGATAGGCGGGGTTCTCCAGGGAGTACCCCAGGAGCTGGGAGAGGGGGGCGCCGGTCTCCAGCTTCCCCTGCCCCGCCAGGTCCAGGGACAGGAGGGCGGTGACGCTTTTGGAGATGGAGGCGATGCGGTAGATGGTGTCCGCCGAGGCGGGGGCGCCGGTCTCCCGGACGGCGTACCCGTAGCTCTGTTCGTAGAAGACGCCGTCCCGGTCAAACACCGCCAGGCTCATCCCGGTCACATCCCGGTCCCGGCAGATCTCCTCCACCAGGGGCGCCAGCTCCAGGGCCGCCGCCTCCCGCAGGGCGGGGTCGGGGGGCAGGTCCTCCGGGGGAGGGGAGCTTTCCGGAAGGGGCTCCTCCTCCCGGAGGGACTGGGAAGGGCCGGAGGCCGGGGCGGAAGAGCCGCCGGCAGGGGAGGGGGACGCCGGGGAACAGGAAGCGGCCATGAGGCACGCCCGAAAAAGCCCCATCAGCTTCAGCTTCATAAGACGGGCTCCTTTCACGGGGTGTTGGATATTCACAAATACTTATTATCACAGCTCCCGCAGATCTTGTCAAGGGGGGGGGAAACTTGTCAGAAGGAGAAGAAGCCGGTATAATGGAACCATTTGAAGGGAGAGAAAAGCATGGGACACAGAAAACGGCTTTTGGCCGGACTCCTGGCCGCCCTGCTCCTGGGAGGCTGCGGGGCTTCCCGGGAGGGAGAAGGCGGCTCCTCCTCCGGGGAGGCGACGCAGGCCCCTGTTTCGGAGGTCCAGGAAGTGCCGGCGGCCCCTGAGCCCCGGCAGGCGGTGCTGCTGGCGGCGGGGGACAACCTGATCCACGACGTTATTTACTGGCAGGCCGCCGCCCGGACCGGCGGTGAGGGCTACGACTTCGCCCCGGCCTACGAGAGGATCGCCCCCCTGGTGGCGGAGGCGGATTTCGCCTTCATCAACCAGGAGACGGTGCTGGCGGGGGCGGAGCTGCCCCCCTCCAGCTACCCCATGTTCTGTTCCCCCCCGGAGGTGGGGGAGGAGATGCTGAAGCTGGGGTTCAACCTCTTCTCCACCGCCAACAACCACTGCTTTGACAAGGGGGAGGCGGGACTCCAGGCCTCCGGACGGTTCTGGGACGCCCACCCGGAGGCGGCGGTGGCCGGCTGCTACCGCACCCCGGAGGAGCGGGACCGGACGGCGCTCCTGACCAGGGAGGGGATCACCGTGGCCCTGGTGGCGGCGGCGGAGCAGACCAACGGCCTGAGCCTGCCGCCGGAGAGCCAGGCGGGGGTGCTGCTCCTGTCGGACCGGGAGACCCTGCGGCAGAAGCTGGCGCAGGCCCGGGAGGAGGCGGACTTTGTCATCCTCAGCGTCCACTGGGGGGTGGAGGGGGCCGCCGCCCCCAGCGAAAGCCAGAGGGCCCTGGCCCGGGAGCTGGCGGAGGAGGGGGCGGACCTGATCCTGGGCCACCACTCCCACGTCCTCCAGGGGGGAGAATACCTGGAGACCTCCCGGGGGCGCAGCTATGTGGCCTATTCCCTGGGGAACTTCATCTCCGCCCAGGTGGGGGCCCAGAACATGGCGGCGGGGCTGCTCCGGGTGGAGCTGACCATGGAGGAGGGGGAGCCCGCCCGGATCGCCGGGGTGGACTTTCTCCCCACCGTCACCCATTACGGGCCCGGCTTCCAGGACCTGACGGTGTACCCCCTTTCGGAGTACACCCCGGAGCTGGCGGAGAGCCACGGGGTCCGGGCCCACGACAACCGCTTCGGCTGGCAGTATCTGGAGGAACAGCTGGCGGCCCTGGACTTTGGAAGCCGGGGAACCGTTCTGCCGGGCTAGGGCCGGCGGTAGAAAACCTGTGCGAAAGGCCCGGGCTTTGGGACAGAGCGCGTCCCAAAACCCAGGCCCTTTGAATTTGGAAATGAGGGGAAGTCACAGCTCCGAAACGTCCGGCTGCCAGTATTTCCGGTCCAGGTTGCGGTACTGGATGGCCTCCGCCACCGCGTCGGGGCCGATGGTGTCCTCCCCGGCCAGGTCCGCGATGGTCCGGGCCACCCGGAGCAGCCGGTCGTAGCTGCGGCCGGAAAGGCCCATTTTGTCGTAGGCGGCCTGGAGCAGGGCCTGGGCCCCGTCGTCCAGGCGGCAGAACTCCCGCAGGTGCCCCGGGTCCAGCCGGGCGTTGCAGGGGATGCCCAGCCCCCGGTACCGCCGGCGCTGGCGCTCCCGGGCGGCCTCCACCCGCAGGCGGATGGCGGCGGAGGGCTCCCCCGGAGCCTGGCTGCTCATCTGGCGGTACTCCACCGGGGGCACCTCCACATGGATGTCCAGCCGGTCCAGCAGGGGTCCGCTGATGCGGCTCAGGTAGGCCGCCACCTTGGGAGGGGAGCAGCGGCAGGGACGGGTGGGGTGGCCGAAATAGCCGCAGGGGCAGGGGTTCATGGCGGCGGCCAGCATGAACTGGCAGGGGAAGCTGGCCCGACCGGCGGCCCGGCTGACGGTGACGGTCCCGTCCTCCAGGGGCTGGCGGAGGGCCTCCATGGAGGCCCGGGGGAACTGGGGCAGCTCATCCAGGAACAGCACCCCGTGGTGGGCCAGGCTGATCTCCCCCGGCCGGGGCGGGACGCCGCCTCCGGTGAGGCCCACCGGGCTGATGGTGTGATGGGGCGCCCGGAAGGGGGGCGCCTCCAGCAGGGAGGAGCCGTGGGGCAGCACTCCGGCGGCGGAATGGACCTGGGTGGCCTCCACCGCCTCGTCGAAGGAGAGCCGGGGGAGGATGGAGGGCAGGCGCTTGGCCAGCATACTCTTGCCGGTGCCGGGAGGGCCGATGAGGAGGATGTTGTGCCCCCCGGCGGCGGCCACCTCCATGGCCCGCTTGGCGTTCTCCTGGCCCCGGACGTCGGCGAAGTCCGGCGCCGGCGGGGCCGGGGGCGGGGAGAAGGACATCTCCCGGGCGGTGGGGAGGGCCTTCCCCCGGAGGAAGTGGTCCAGAATCTCCCCGGCGGAGGAAACCGGGTGGACGGTGATGCCGGGGATGGCGCTGCCCTCCCCGCCGTTTTCCAGGGGGAGGAAGACCCGCTCTATCCCGGCCCGCCGGGCGGCCAGGATCATGGAGAGGGCCCCGGCCACCGGCCGCAGCCGCCCGTCCAGGGAAAGCTCCCCCACAAAGGCGCAGCCGGAAAGGTCCATGGAGCAGCCTCCCGAGGCCAGCATCACCCCCAGGAGGATGGGCAGGTCGTAGATGGGGCCGGTTTTCCGGGTGTGGGCGGGGGCCAGATTCACCAGCACCCGCCCCTCCGGCCAGGAAAGGCCCAGGTTTTTGGCCGCCGAGCGCACCCGCTCCCGGGATTCCTTCACCGCCGCGTCGGGGAGGCCCACCAGGTCGAACTGGGGCATCCCCCGCTGGCAGTCCACCTCCACGTTCACCATATATCCCTGGATGCCCGTAAGGCCCATGGAAAGGACGGAACAGAACACAGCGCCACCTCCCGGATCCGACAAATTTCGACTGATTTCATTATAGTAGATTTAGCCAATTTTGACAAGGAATTTGTTGACTTGTTTGGCGCGATGCTCTACAATAAAGGTGACACGTAAGGTGACACTTGGGAAAAGGAGTTGCGGCATGATGAACTATCTGGAAGAATACCGCCGCTGGTGCGGAAAGCCCCTGGAGGACCCGGCCCTGGCCCGGGAGCTGGAGTCTATCCAAGGGGAGGACAAGGAGATCTACGACCGCTTCTACACCGACCTCCAGTTCGGCACCGCCGGGCTGCGGGGGGTGCTGGGGGCGGGCACCAACCGGATGAACATCTACACCGTCCGCCGGGCCACCCAGGCTTACGCCGACTACCTGAGGGCCCGGTACAAGGCCCCCATGGCCGCCGTGGCCTACGACAGCCGCATCAATTCGGAGCTGTTCGCCCGGGAAACCGCCCGGGTCTTCGCCGCCAACGGCGTCAAGACCTGGCTTTACGGCGAGCTGATGCCCACCCCCGCCCTCTCCTACGCGGTGCGGGAGCTGCGGTGCCAGGCGGGGGTGAACATCACCGCCAGCCACAACCCCAGCAAGTATAACGGCTACAAGGCCTACGACGGGGAAGGGTGCCAGATCACCGGGGAAACCGCCGATGGGGTGATGAAGAACATCCGCTCCACCGACCTTTTTGACGGGGTGAAGCTGGCGGATTATGACGAGGCCCTTTCCACCGGCATGATCGAGATCATCCCCGAGGAGCTGATCCAGAAGTTCCTCGCCCGGGTGCTGGAGGAGCAGGTGAACCCCGGCGTCTGCCAGGGGGCGGGGCTGCGGCTGGTCTACACCCCCCTCAACGGGGCGGGGCGCCGGTCGGTCCTCACCGTGCTGAAAAAAATGGGGATCGAGGACATCACCGTGGTGCCGGAGCAGGAGTGGCCCGACGGCAATTTCCCCACCTGCCCCTACCCCAACCCGGAGATTCTGGAGGCGATGCAGAAGGGCCTGGACCTGGTGGAAAAGCTGGGGGCGGACCTGCTGCTGGCCACCGACCCGGACTGCGACCGGGTGGGCACCGCCGTCCTCCAGAACGGGGAGCCACGGCTCATCACCGGCAACGAAATGGGCTGCCTCCTGATTGATTACATCGCCCGGTCCCGCCGGGAGCGGGGCACTATGCCGGAGCGGCCGGTGGTGGTGAAAAGCATCGTCACCACCACCATGGCGGACGCCCTCTGCCGGGAGTACGGCATCGAGGTGCGGAACACCCTCACCGGCTTCAAGTACATCGGGGAGCAGATCCGCCAGCTGGAGAAGGCGGGGGAGGAGGACCGGTTCCTCCTGGGCTTTGAGGAGAGCTACGGCTACCTCTCCGGCGGCTATGTCCGGGACAAGGACGCGGTGGACGCCTCCATGCTCATCTGCGAAATGGCCGCCTGGTACAAGCGCCAGGGCAAGAACCTGGGGGAGGCCCTGGACGGGATGTACGCCCGGTTCGGCCGCTACCTGAACCAGGTGGACAGCTACGCCTTCGAGGGGGCGGACGGCATGGCCAAAATGGCCGGCATCATGGAGGGGCTGCGGAAGGATCCCCCCGCCTCCCTGGGCGGGGAGCCGGTGCTGTCGGTCACCGATTACGAAACCGCCTGCCCGGAGGTGGGCGGGGTGAAGATGCCTCCCGCCGACGTCCTGGCCTATGAAACCGCGGCGGGGAGCGTCATTGTCCGGCCCTCCGGCACCGAGCCCAAGCTGAAGGTCTACTATTCGGTGAAGGCCCCCGACCTTGCCCGGGCCCAGGCCCTCAAGGCCGCCGCCCAGAAGGACATGGAGGCCATTGTCAAGGGATAGCCGCCCCGGGACAGGATATTTTGCCTCTTGCTTTTCCGGAAAAGGTGTGGTAGAATACTGCTGTTACGTTGGTATCATCCCGCCGCCCATGGGAAGATGTGCATCCTCATCTTCCGGCGCCGGGACATGAAAGAGGTGAAATAGATGAAAGACGGAATCCATCCCAAGTATGGCCCCTCGGTGATCCGCTGCGCCTGCGGCAACACCATCGAAACCCGTTCCACCAAGCCGGAGATCCGCGTGGAGATCTGCTCCAAGTGCCATCCCTTCTTTACCGGCAAGCAGAAGCTGGTGGACAGCGGCGGCCGCGTGGACCGCTTCAACAAGCGTTTCAACCGCGGGAAATAAGTCGGCTCGCAGCAAGCGGCGCAAGGGGTGCACCTTGTGCCGCTTTTGTTTGCCGCCGGGAAGGAGGGGCTTTATGGAGGAGGGCTACCGCACGGTGGAGGCCCCCGCCCAGGACGAGTTTATTGAGCGGCGGTCCCGGTTTATCGGCCACATCGCCCCGGTTTCCACCGAGGAGGAGGCCATGGCCTTTGTGGCCTCGGTGCGGGAGAGCCACCGGGAGGCCACCCACAACGTCTATGCCTATGTCCTGCGCCAGGGCCAGCTGATGCGCTTCTCCGATGACGGGGAGCCCCAGGGCACCGCCGGCAAGCCGGTGCTGGAGGTGATCCTCCGGGAGGGGCTCACCGACGTGGCGGTGGTGGTGACCCGGTATTTCGGGGGGATCCTCCTGGGGGCGGGGGGCCTGGTCCGGGCCTACGCCCAGGGGGCCAAGACGGCGGTGGACGCCGCCCAGGTGCTGAATATGCAGCCCGCCGCGGTGCTGGAGCTGGACATGGGCTACGATTTCTACGGCAAAGCCACCTACATCCTGCCCAAATATGAGGTGGTGACCCTGGACAGCATTTTTGCCGAGGGAGTGCGGCTGCGGCTCCTCTGCAAGAAGGCCCGGCTCCCCGCCTTCCGCAAGGAGTTGGAGGAGCTTTCCTCCGGGACGGTGGCGCCCCTGGTGCTGGAAGAAAAATATGCCCATTTTGCCCGGTAGGCCGGGCGGCCAAGTCCGTGAGCTGGGTTTTCTGAATCGTTGGTTTGTGCCCCGCTCTTTGGGGGCTAGGCCCGCAACCCCTTTTTCTGCAACGCTGCGCCTCATTCTATCTTTGTTTTGCTCGCAGCGCTGGTCCGAGGATGCCACTTTCTTGATCAAAAGAAAGTGGCCAAAGATTGACCGGGGGCGGGGTGGCCCCCGCTGGCTCGCAATTTGCTTCACTTCGTTTCGCAAATTGATTCCCCCCCCCGGAGGGCAGGGGGGCACATGGGGGGACTGGTCCCCCCGTGAGGGCCGACCTGCCCCGAAGGGGCGGGCCTTCCGCAGA
>CAJFUT010000179.1 GCA_904420255.1 uncultured Angelakisella sp.
ACACACAAAAAAGACCCGGCACAGAGTAAAATCTGTGCCGGGTCTAAATCATATGAGGCCAAAATGTCGCAGCGCCTGCTCCACAAGCGCCTCTTTCTCTGGGCGGTGGCGCGGATCTTGATACCGCCCGGAAGCCTGCCGCCCATTGTAGGGGACTGTGGCAAGCCCGCAGCGCTGCTTGGTTCGGCTGATGTCCAGGTTGGTGACAGTCTGGCCATATATATCCATGACCCATGCGCGTATCTCGGCATAGGTCGCTTTGTGCGTTTGCCTTCTGGCCTCTGTATCGTGGTCATCAATTTGGACCGCAATACAAACAAGGCCGTCAGGCATTGGTGCGATCTTACAGGTGTTCGCATACCTATCAAATGGTGGAGGCGAGGAGAGTCGAACTCCTGTCCGAAAACCGATCCGCACAGCTTTCTCCGGGTGGAGCCGTTTCTTTACATTCCCTTGCCCGCCCGCCAAACGGCAGGCTGACGGGCTTGGTAGCTCCCGGTACAGCGAAGGGGCGGGAGCAAGCCCCTCCGCCGTTCACCACTGATCGACGCCCGTTCCGGGGCCGTGGTCCTCCCCGGGCGGACGGCAGCCTTAATTAGGCCGCGTAGGCAACAGTTCTGTTGTCGTTTGTTTTTAAGTTTGCCCGTTTTATAGAGGTCGAGCGCCTCTACCCGCTTACTGAGCTTCACAGCCCCCGTCGAAACCGGTACGCCCCCGGATTGAAAGAGACCATCCAAGGGATATTCAGCGGTTCCTGGCCCGGAGAGCCCGTTCCATTTCCCGCTGGGCGTCCCGCTTGGCCATGTCCGCCCGCTTGTCATAGAGCTTTTTGCCCCGGCAGAGGCCCACCTCCACCTTCACCAGCCCGCCTTTCAGGTAGAGCTGGAGGGGGATGAGGGTGAGGCCCTGCTGCTTCACCAGCCCGTAGAGCCGCCGCAGCTCCCGCTTGTGGAGGAGGAGCCGCCTGGGCCGGAGGGGGTCCTTGTTGAAAATATTCCCCTTTTCGTAGGGGCTGATGTGCATCTGCTTGACGTAAAGCTCCAGGCCCTCAAAGTCGCACCAGGCGTCCTTCAGGTTGACGCCGCCGCAGCGGATGCTCTTCACCTCGGTGCCGAACAGCTCGATGCCCGCCTCCAGGCTCTCCTCCACAAAGTATTCGTGGCGGGCCTGGCGGTTCACGGCGACCTGCTTCGCGCCCTGAGGCATGGGGACCTCCTCCTTTCCCATGGACTGAATCTATATTGTACCCGTTTTTACCCGAAAAGTCAATCTGCGGGCGGGGGCCCGCTGCCAACAACGTGAGCTGCGGCTTGTGAACCGCAGGCCTGTGCGCCGCTCAGCTTGGTCACCTGTAGGTCAGGCTCTCTAGCCCTCCAGCGCCTTCCGCAGGTCGGCGATGAACCGCGCCTGCTGCTTCTTCAGGTAGGATTTCACAAAGGGCCGCATCCAGGCTTTTTTGACCGTCACCTGTTCGGTGAACTCCACCTGGGTTTCCTCCCCCCGGGGGGTGAAAACGCCGGTCCAGTGGCCGGTGAGGTTGCCGTTCTCCAGGTCAAATTCCCAGCGCCGGCAGGGCTCCTTGACGGTGACGGTGAAGGTGGTGGGGAAGCCCTCCCTGGTGTATTCCACAAACTGGGCCTCGCCCCGGATCTCGGTGCGGCTCAGGTCGCCGCGCCAGCCGTAATCCTCCACCCCGGTCACCACCTGCCACACCCGGCCGGCCTCCGCCGGGAGGACGGCGCTGACGCTGGAAACCACAGGGGCGGCCTTCTCCCCATGGGGAAAAACCCAGAGACGGTTGCAGAGGAAGCCCCCCACCATGGTGACGCCGGTGGCCCCCAGCTTCACCAAAAGCTGGGGCAGCCCCAGGACGCCGCTGCCCAGGTAGAGGATGGCGGTGGAAAGGGCCAGCATGGAAAGGTTTACCGTGAGGAACTTCACCAGGGCGGGGCTGAAAAAACGCTCCCGGGACTGGAAGGTCCAGCTGCGGTTCCAGATATAGCTGTTGAGGATTCCCGCGCTGTAGGAGATGACGTTGGAGAGGTAGCGGTTCCACCCCAGCACCTGGGCCAGCAGGGTGAAAAGCCCCAGGTCCACCAGGGTGTTGGCCACCCCCACCACGGCGAATTTCCCCGCCCGGAGCAGCTCTTTGATTTTATCGTCCATTGACTATTTGATCTTCCTTTCCCTTTTTCATGTCCGTGAGAGAAGCGCCTTCGTGACGCGAGATTGTGCCCCGCTCCCTGAGCATATCACTTGGGCGGATGAAGGCGATTTTTTATCAGCCCAAGCCGAGCGGCGCACAAACCAACAATTCACGAGCCGCTGCTCACGGACACAAGAGAGCGGCGCACAATCTAGCGCCATAGATAATCTTCTCTCACAGACACAAGAGAGCGGCGCACAGTCTAGCGCCATAGATAATCTTCTCTCACGGACGCAAAAGAGCGGCGCACAAACTAACGATTCACGAACCGCAGCTCACGGACTCAAAAAGGCGTCGTGGACGGCGCGGAGGGCCTTGACGCTGTCGGCCCGGTCGATGAGCACCGAGATTTTGATCTCGCTGGTGGCGATCATCTGGATGTTGATGCTGGCGTCGGAGAGGGCCTCAAACATGGTGGCGGCCACGCCGGGGTTGGATTCCATCCCCGCCCCCACCACCGACACCTTGGAGATATTGGTGTCGCAGACGATTTCGTGGGCCTTCAGCAGCCGCTTCAGCTCCTCCATCACCACCATGGCCTCCTCCGCCTGGCTGTCGCTGATGGTGAAGGAGATGTCCTTGGTGTTGTCCCGGCCCACCGACTGGAGGATGATGTCCACGTTGATCTTCCTGGCGGCCAGGGCGGAAAAAATCCGGAAGGCGATGCCGGGCACGTCCTGGAGCCCGATGATGGATACCCGGGCGACGTGGTCGTCCTTGGCCACGCCCTTGATCAGCATTTTTTCCACTTTGGCGACCTCCTTAATCACCGTCCCCGGCTTTTCCTCCAGGCTGGAAAGAACCTCCAGGGGCACATTGTACTTCTTTGCCATTTCCACGCTGCGGTTGTGGAGCACCTGGGCCCCAAGGCTTGCCAGCTCCAGCATCTCGTCGTAGGAGATTTCCTCCAGCTTCCGGGCCCCCGGCACCAGGCGGGGGTCGGCGGTGTAGACCCCGTCCACGTCGGTGTAAATCTGGCAGAGGTCGGCCCGGCAGGCGGCGGCGATGGCCACGGCGCTGGTATCCGAGCCGCCCCGGCCCAGGGTGGTGACGTCGTCGTAGCGGTTG
Organism: uncultured Angelakisella sp.; assembly: GCA_904420255.1. Classification (GTDB taxonomy): domain Bacteria; phylum Bacillota; class Clostridia; order Oscillospirales; family Ruminococcaceae; genus Angelakisella. The sequence continues at coordinate 3,275 of CAJFUT010000179.1, forward strand.
ATGCCCTGGAAGCCCGCCACCACCACGATGTTCCCCTTGTCCAGCTCGTTGCGGAGCCGCTCGGTTTCCACCCGGCGGATGCGGGAGTTGCCGTGGGTGGAGTCGGTGAGGAACCCCGCCTGCCAGCCGGTGAGGGATTTCACCGGGTAGCCCAGCTTCTCGATGGCCATGGCCAGCAGGGCGATGGAGATCTGCTCCCCGGTGGCCAGCAGGACGTCCATCTCCCGCTTGCTGGCCTTGGGGTTGATCTCCCTGGCCTTGGCGATGAGGTCGTCGGTGGTGTCCCCCTGGGCGGAAACCACCACCACCACGCTGTTCCCTTTGGCGTAGGTTTCGGTGACCCGCCGGGCCACGTTCATCACCCGCTGGGCGTCCTTCACCGAGGACCCGCCGAATTTCTGCACGATGAGGCTCATCGTTTCGCTCCCCCCAATCCGTTCATTCCGTCACCAGAAGCTCCGCGCCCCGGTTGTCCGGCTCCAGCAGCTCCAGCCGCCAGGCCGAAAGGCCCTGCCCGTCCAGCCAGCACCGCAGCCGCTGGGCAAAGCCGGCGTTGCCGGTGCCCACCATAGCCATGATGGTGGAGCCGGCGCCGCTGATATAGGCGCAGTAGGCGCCGAATTCCAGGGCGCAGTCCATGGCCGCCGCCCCGCCGGGGATGAGCCCCAGGCGGTAGGGCTGATGGAGCCGGTCCTGGGCGGCCACCCGCAGGTTTTCATACTGGCCGCCGGCAAGGCTCATGGCCATGAGGGCGGCGCGGCTCAGGTTGAAGACCCCGTCCTTCCGGCTGACCTCCCCCGGCAGGGCCGCCCGGGCAGCGCTGGTTTTCAGCTCGAAATCCGGGATGATGGCGGCGAACCGCAGGTCGTCCCGGAGCTCCTGGCGGCAGTAAAAGACCCTGCCGTTCTCAATGGCGGCGGTGACCTGCCCCCCCAGGATGGCGGGGGTGGAGTTGTCGGGATGGCCCTCCATGGTGGCGGCCATGTGGATGATGTCCTCCCGGCTCAGGGGGGAACCCAGGAGGCAGTTGGCCCCCATCAGCCCCGCCACGATGCAGGCGGAGCTGCTCCCCAGGCCCCGGGCCATGGGGATGGCGTTCTCCTGGCGGATCCGCAGGCCGGGAAGGGGCCTGCCGCAGATATCAAAAAGGTATTTGGCGGTTTTGTAAACCAGGTTGTTCTGGTCCGGCGGCACCTGGGTCCCGTCCAGGGAGGCGATGTCCACCCCGTCCCAGGGCTCCATCACCACCCGGTTGCGCATCCCCAGGGCCAGCCCCAGGGAATCGAACCCCGCGCCCATGTTGGCGCTGGTGGCGGGAACGGTAATCTCTACTCTCATTATTGTACTCCCAACAAAGGATTCTCGTGCCTGTCCCCGGCTCAAAGCACCGGGAACCGGGAAAGGACCCGTCCCCCGGCGGCCTCGGCGGCCCGCTGGGCGGCGTCCAGCTCCCCCTGGGTGGCGGGGGCGGTGATGAGGGCCTCCTCCCCCTGCTCCAGAGGCTCCAGGAAAAAGGCCCCGGGGAAGAAGAGCTCCAGCCCCTCCCGGTCCAGCCCCGTCACCCGGAAATAGCCCTGGCAGGGCGCCTCACTGGGGGGCAGCAGCAGCCCCGGGTCGGCCGGCCCCCAGAAGAGGGAGGGGGCGGGGCCCTCCTGGGTGAGGGCGGTGATGACGTCGCTGACCACGGCGGAGGCGGTGGGAAGCTTGCCGGCCCCCCTGCCGTAAAAGATCACGTCCCCCGCCATATCCCCGGTGACCTGGACGGCGTTATTGACGTCCCCCACCCCCCAGAGGAGGCTGGAGGCGGGCACCAGCATGGGGGAAACCTCCAGGGCCACCCGTCCGCCGGCGGCCCTGCGGGCCCTGGCGATGAGCTTGACGGCGCCGCCCCACCGGGCGGCGTAGGCGGCGTCCCGGGGCTTCACCCCGGCGATGCCCCGGGTGGGGACGTCCTCGGGGTAGAAGTGGCTCCCAAAGGCCAGGGAGGCCAGGATGCAGATTTTCCGGCAGGCGTCCAGCCCCTCCACGTCGGCGGAGGGGTCCCGCTCGGCGTAGCCCAGGCGCTGGGCCAGCTCCAGGGCATCCTGGAAGGTGCAGCCCTCCCGGAGCATCTTGGTGAGGATGAAATTGGTGGTGCCGTTGAGGATCCCCGCCACCTGCTGGATCCGGTTGGCGTCCAGGCAGCGGTGCATCGGCTCGATGACCGGGATAGCCCCGCCCACGCTGGCCTCAAAGAGGAAGTGCGCCCCCTTCTCCCGGGCCAGGGCCAGGAGGACGTCTCCCTTCTGGGCCACCAGCTCCTTGTTGGAGGTGATGACGCTTTTCCCCGCCAGGAGGCTCTCCCGGGCATAGGAAAAGGCGGGCTCCAGACCCCCCAGCACCTCCACCACCGCCTCCACCGCCGGGTCGTCCCGGATGACCCCGAAGTCGGTGACAAAGCGGCCGGAATAAGGAAGGCCGGGGAACTGGCGGCGGTCCAGAATGTACCGCACCTCCACCTGGGAGCCCACCCTTTTTTCAATGAGGCCGCGGTTTTTCTCCAGCACCTCCATGACGCCGGAGCCCACCACCCCGTGGCCCAGCACCGCAATCTGCTTCAAACCATCACATCCCATCTGAAAATCCATCCCCCGGTCCTACCGGGAGGAAACCAGCTTGACCTCCACAACGCCGTCCACATCCCCCAGCCGCTCCAGCAGCTCCTCCACGCCGCCGCTGCTTTCCAGCCGGGCGGAGATGGAAACCGGAGCCACCCCGTCGGCGGGGATGTTCTGGTTCACGGTGAGGATATTGGCCCCCTGGCGGGAAAATCGGTCCAGCAGGGCGGAAAGGACGCCGGGCCGGTCCTCCAGGTAGACGCTGATGGTCACCACGCTCTGGTCGATGTTCTCGTTGTAAAGAAAGACGTGGTCCTTGTACTTATAGAGGGCGCTCCGGGAAATCCCCGCCAGCTTGGCCGCCTCGGAAAGGTTCTTGGCCCGGCCCACCGCCAGCAGGCGCTTGGCCTCCACCACCCGCCCGAACACAGTGGGCAGCACATCCTCTGCCACCAGAAGCATCTTGGTCCGTTCCATGTCGACTCCTTTCCCCAATCCGCAAACACCTGTAATTCGTATAGAAACAAGTTTAACATTTTCCATTCCATGGAACAATTTCGGTTTCCGCCCATCCCCAATGGTTTCGGAATAAACGGAGCGGTTTTACGGAATTATATCGGTACTGCTTGTGTTTTCTTTCAGTTTCTCCCGTTTGATCCCGATATGCTCCATCGCTGTCCCGATTTCCGGGGCGGCAGCCCCTGGGGGGGCACCCCGCGCCCCTCCCGGGCGGCGGCGGAAAGCCGGGGCCGGCGGCAAAAACATCGCTCCGGCGCATACAATTACCAGGGAAGGGAGGCGGCGCCATGGGCCGGGAAAGGTTTATCCGGGGGGTCTGCTTCTGGCTGGCGGTGGGGGCGGCCTTTGTGGCGGCCCGCCGGGTGGTCCTCCCCTGCCTGCTCCCCTTCCTGTGGGGATGGCTGGCGGCGGCCCTGGCCCGGCCCTGGGCCCGGCGGCTCTCCAGCCGCACCCCCCTGGGGCGGAGGGCCGCCTCGGTGCTGGCGCTGCTGGCCTTCTGGGCAGGGGCCGGGGCGGCGCTGTGGTGGCTGGGGGCCACCGCCTTCACCCAGGGCGCCGCCCTGCTGGAGCGGCTTCCCGGCTGGTATGAGAGTTCCTTCCTCCCCGCCGCCCGGCGGCTGGGGGAGGAGGCCCTGGGGCTGCTGGGCCGGATGGGCCCCGGGGCGGAGGAGGGACTCCAGGCCGCGGCGGCGCGGCTGGCCCCGGCGGTCCAGGAGGGCATTTCCTCCCTTTCGGCCCGGGTGCTGGCGGGGGCGGGGACCCTGGCCAAGGGGTTCCCCGGCTTCGCCCTGGCCTGCTCCTTCACCGTCCTCTCCTCCTTCTTCATCCTCCTGGATTACGAGGCCATCGGGGCCTTCCTGCTGCGGCAGCTCCCCCGGCGGCTGGCGGAGCCGGTGCGGGATTCCCGGGTGTTCCTGGCGGAAACGGTGCGCCAGGTGCTGAAGGCCTACCTCCTCATCATGGCCATCACCTTCGGGGAGATCAGCTTGGGGCTGTGGCTGCTGCGGGTGGACTACTACCTCATCATCGGCCTGGCGGTGGCGGTGCTGGATATCCTGCCGGTGCTGGGCAGCGGCAGCGTCCTCATCCCCTGGGGGGTCTGGACCCTTCTCCAGGGGAACCTGACCCTGGGGGTGGGGATTCTCCTCCTTTACGGGGTGGTGACGGCGGTGCGCACCGTCATCGAGCCCCGGATCGTGGGGCGGCGGATCGGCCTCTCCCCCCTGGCGACCCTGGGGGCCATGTATGTGGGGATGAAGCTGGGAGGCTTCGGGGGGCTGATCCTGGCCCCCATGGCGGTGACGCTGCTCCTGTTCCTGGAGGAAAACGGCCACATCCATATCCTGAAATAACCAAAGAAGTAACCAAAGGGGTTGGCGCCGGGAGGCGCCAACCCTCTTGTTACGGTTTCCGCTTGTCGGCGACGCTGCGCAGGAGCTCCTCCCCCCTCTTGGCCGCGGCGGCTGCGGCGTCGGCCACCGTCTCGGCGGCGGCAGCGGCTGCCTCCGCCACCGTTTCAGCGGTGCGGTAGAGCCTGCCGGTGATGCCGAATTCCCCCCGGGGGACCCGGTTCAGGAAGCAGCAGGCCACCAGCCGGGGGCCGCCGTTGATGGTGATGCAGGGGCCGGCGCTTTCCACCGCGGCGGGGCCGTGGCCGGTGAACCGGGTCAGCCGCTCCTCCAGGTCCACCGCCAGCTCCCGGGGGGTGCCCACCAGGATGCCGTAATCGGCGGCGGGGAGCATCCGGTCGGCGGCGATCTTCTCCATGGCCTCGGGGACCTTCTTGTCCCCCCGGACCTTGGCCACGGCGGCGGTTTTCCCCTCGATGATGTGGATGATGGGCCGGATGCCCAGGAGTTCCCCGGCGAAGGCGAT
>CAJFUT010000180.1 GCA_904420255.1 uncultured Angelakisella sp.
GTCGTACTGGCTGGTGCCGAAGATCCGGCGGAACAGCACCATCTTTTCCTTGCTGGGGGCCTCCAGCAGCTGCCGGAATTCCCCCTGAGCCAGCATGACGATCTTCCGGAACTGGTCGCAGTCGATGCCCAAAAGGTCCCGGAGCCGCTCCTCCACCTGGGTCAGGGAATCGATGACCCGCCCGTCGGGGAGGGTCAGCTCCGCCCTGTGGCTGAGGCTCTTGAGGCCGCCGCTTTTCTTGGCCATCTGCTGGGCGGGGCGGCGGCGGACCCGGTACCGCTTTCCCTCCAGCAGGAATTCCAGCTCCACATAGCATTCCCGGTCGGGGGAGGCGGTGTGGCAGCGGAAGTCCTCGCTCCGGCGGCGGCTGCCGCTGGCCTTGCCGAAGAGGGCGAAGGTGAGGGCGTCAAAGAGGGTGGTTTTGCCGGCCCCGGTGGGTCCGCTCACCAGGAAGATGCCGTCCCGGACGGCGTTTTCAAAATCCAGGGTTTCGGTATCCTGGAAAGGCCCGAAGGCGCTGAGGGTCATCCGCAGCGGCTTCATGGCTCATCCCTCCCTTCTCCGGCCTCCCGGGCCAGCTTGTCCAGGATGCGCCCCGGCTCCGGCTCCAGGGGGTGTCCCGTCACCTGGAGGTAGAATTTCCGGTAGGCCTCCCCCAGGCTCATCCGGGCCAGCTCCCCGTGGCCCTCCAGCTCCAGCCGGCGCTGGGCCGGGTTCTGGTAGCGGATTTGGAGATAATTGGGGTAGACGTTCCGCAGCCGCTGGGCCGCCCCCACCTCGGTGCCCTGGGTGAGGAGGGTGATCTGGACATAGTCCTCCGAGGCCAGGGTGCCCCCGGTGGGAGCCAGCAGTTCCTCCATGGTGCCCCGGACCGACCGCACCTCCCGCAGGGGCGGGAAGGACACCCGCTCCACCGAAACCTCCCCGCCGCCGTTCAGCGTCACCGAGAGGACGCATTTCTCCTGATGCTCCTCGGATACCGAATATTTCAGGGGGCTGCCGCAGTAGCGGGCCCGGGGGCCGCCCGCCTCCTGGCAGGAGTGGAGGTGGCCCAGGGCGCAGTAGGAAAAGCCCGCCAGCTGCCCGGCGTCGATGAGGTCCAGCCCCCCCACCTGGATTTCGGAATCGCAGGTGACAAGGCCGCTGTGCTCCGGGTCCCCGCCCCGGGCGAAGAACCCGTGGGCCAGGAGGACCCGCCTGGGGCAGCGTTCCAGCTCCTCCCGGTTTTCCTCCAGGACGGCCCCGAAGGCGTCGTCAAAGGTGCGGATTTCCCGGTCGGGGAAGAGGGTCCGGGCGTCCCCGGGGGAAAGGTAGGGCAGGAGGAAAAAATCCACCTCCCCCCACTGGTCCCGGAGGGTGACCCGCTCCAGGCGCCTTTGGGGCCGGGCCGCCATATAGAGGCCGCCGGCCCGGTAAAGGCGGCTGCCGAAGCCCAGGCGCTGGGGGCTGTCGTGGTTGCCGGCGATGCAGAGCACCGGGAGGCGCCGCTCTCCGGCCAGCTCCCCCAGGAACCAGTCGCAGAGGTCCACGGCGTCCCCGCTGGGGACCGAGCGGTCGTAAAGGTCCCCGGCGATGAGCACCCCGTCGTGGGGGACCCGGTCCAGGTATTCCAGAAGCTGCCCGCACCAGTGGCGCTGGTCAGGCAGCAGGCTGTATTCATAGAGGTTTTTGCCGAAGTGCAGGTCGGAAAGGTGCAGCAGCCGCACGGGACGCCCCCCTTTGGAAATTTTTCAGCTTTTATTGTACTCTGTTTCCCCGGGCAAGTCAAAAGCTTCCGGGAGCCCGCTCCCCGGGGGTATAGAGGCAAAGAATGCCGGCATACTACAAAAGCGGCCAGGACTGAGCTTGGGAAGGGGGAGGCCTGTGAATATCCTCATCATCAACCATTACGCGGGCAGCCGCGCCCTGGGGAGCGAAACCCGGCCCTGGCGGCTGGCCCTGGAATTCCGCAGGGCGGGGCACAGGACCCTCATCGCCGCGGCGGATTTCAGCCACAAGCGGGCCCGGAATCCCGCCATCCGGCCGCCCCGCCAGGAGATGACGGTGGACGGGGTGGAGTTCTGCTTTTACGCCACCCCCTCCTACGAAAACGACGTGGGGGGCCGGGAGGGGAACATCGCGGCCTTTGCCCGGGGGCTTTGGCGGGACGCCCCCCGGCTGGCGGAGGAGTTCCGGCCCCAGGCGGTGGTGGCGGCCTCCACCCATCCCTACGATTTTTTCGGGGCGGCCAGGGTCGCCCGCCGGGCCGGGGCGCCCCTGGTGCTGGAGCTGCGGGAAATCTGGCCGGAGTACCAGCGGGAGCTTTACCACTGCGACCGGAAGGACGCCTCCTTTTTCCTGGGGGAGTGGGCCCTGGACCGGGCCCTCCGCCGGGCGGACGCGGTGGTGTCCCTGCTGCCCCACGGGGAGCGGTACCTGACCGCCCGGGGCATCTCCGCGGGGAAGTACCTGGAAATCCCCGAGGCGGCGGGGCCGCCGGGAAGGGGCTCCCTCTCGGAGCGCCGGCGGGATTACCTGGAGCGGCTGCGCCGCAGCTATGATTTCCTGCTGGTCTATCAGGGGTATATCGGGGAGGAGAAGTGCCTGCGCCCCCTGGTGGAGGCGGCAAAGCTGCTGGAGGGGGAGAACGCGGCGGTGCTGATGGTGGGCAACGGCGGCTATAAGGTCAGCATCAAGCGGGCCATGCGGGAGGCGGGGGCCCGGAATGTTTACCTCATGGACCGGGTGGAGGAATCGGAGAAGGGCGCCCTCTGCGCCATGGCGGACTGCCTCTTTTACGGGGACCGGCGGCGCTCCGCCGGGGTGTACGGGGTCCGCAGCAGCAAGCTGCTGGAATATATGTCCTGGGGGCGGCCGGTCCTCACCGCCCTGGCGGCCGGGGAGAGCCCCGTCACCCTGGCCGGCTGCGGCTTCAACGTGCCGGACCCCTCCCCGGAGGCCCTGGCGGCAGGAATCCGGCGGATGGCGGCCCTCACCCCCGGGGAGCGGGAGGAGATGGGCCGGCGGGGGGCGGCCTACCTGGCGGAGCATCACAGCTATCCCCGGGCGGCGGAGCGGTATCTGGAGCTGTTCCGGCGGTTGGGAGAGGAAAAAGAAAAGGGAAAGGGGTGAGGCGCCATGGAGCGCCGGGTGGTTTGGGTCTACAGCATGGTGCTGTTCTGCATGACCATCCTCATGGTGCGGCTGTCGGTGCTGGGGCAGGGGGAGAGCCTGGCCCAGGCGGCGGCCCGCCAGAGCAGCTCGATGCTGGAGCTGGGCAGCAGCCGGGGCACCATTTACGACCGCAACGGGAAGCCCCTGGTGAACCGGGAGTACGTCACCGCCCTGGCGGTTTCCCCCACCCCCGAGGCGGCGGAGGCCCTCAAGGGGCTTCTGCCCCAGGAGGAGTTCGAGGCCACCCTGGCGCTGCTGCGCCAGGGCAGGCCGGTGGCGGTCCGCAGCGAAAGCTGGCTGCCCGAAAGCAGCTGGGAGGGGATCGTATCCTTCCAGCTGCCGGTGCGCTACGGCAGGGAGCAGCTGGCGGTCCACCTGCTGGGGTATGTGGACGAAAGCGGCTCCGGCGTCACCGGGGTGGAAAAGGGGTATGACCAGCTTCTCCGGGCGGACGGGGGCAGCGTCTACTGCCGGTATCTTGTGGATGCCAACCGCGGCGCGGTGGAAGGGGAGGCCGCCCAGGTGGTGGACCAGCGGGCCGCCCCCAAGGGAGGCGTGGTGCTGACCCTGGACCGGGAGATCCAGGAGGCGGCGGAGCGGGCCATGGACGGCATCGAGAAGGGGGCCGCCGTGGTGATGGATGTGGAGAGCGGGGAAATCCTGGCCATGGTCAGCCGCCCGGCCTACGACCTTCTCAATATGGGGGCTTCCCTGGAGGACGAGGACAGCCCCTTTTTCAACCGGGCCACAGCGGCCTACAGCGTGGGCTCCACCTTCAAGATCTGTGTGGCCGCCGCCGCCCTGGAAATGGGCTATTCCACCGGCTATTCCTATGAGTGCGACGGCTGCTACGAGCTGGAGGACCAGAATTTCCACTGCCACAACCGCTACGGCCACGGCTGGCTGGACATGGCGGGGGCCCTGCGGCGTTCCTGCAACCCCTATTTCATCAACCTGGGCCTCCATGTGGGGGGGCAGGCCATTTATAACATGGCCTACGCCATGGGGTTCGGTTCCGCCAGCCGCCTGGGCAGCGGCGTCACTTCGGCGGCGGGGGAGCTGCCGGAGATCAGCCAGCTGACGGGGGGAGAGCTGGCCAACTTCTCCTTCGGCCAGGGGAAGCTCACCGCCACCCCGGTCCAGGTGGCCCAGATGGTGGCCTCGGTGGCCAACGGCGGGATGTCGGTAAGCCCCACCGTCTATCTGGGCACCACCCGGGACGGGGGCAGCGTCCTCCGGGACGGGGAAACGGTCCCCAGCCGCCGGGTCATGTCGGAGGCCACTGCCGCCACCCTGCGGGAAATGCTCATCGGCGTGGTGGAGGAGGGGAGCGGCGGCAACGCCCGGCCCGACCGGGGCGGGGCCGGCGGCAAAACCGCCACCGCCCAGACCGGCGCCTATGTGGGGGAGGAGGAGGTGATCCACGGATGGTTTGCCGGCTTCTATCCGGCCCGGGAGCCCCGCTACGCCGTGGTGGTGCTGGCGGAAGGGGGCGGCGAGGGCAGCGAGAAGCCGGCCGAGGCCTTTGCCGCCATCTGCGACGGCATCGCGGACCGCCTGTACCCGGATTCAGCATTCCCCTTTTGAAGAATAAAAAAACCGCCCCCCCGAAAGGCTCGGAGGGCGGTTCTTGTCCGTTTTCAGCCGGGGCTCAGGCGGCGGCGCGGACAGGGCGCTGCCGGTCCAGGATTTTCATGACGATGACGGCGGCCACGGCGGTGAGGATGATCTCGGGGATCATGTAGCTGCCGTTGTAGGTGAGGGAGTAGAGCCAGACGGGCATCCCCTCGGGGGCATAGCCGCCCCAGATAAGAACGCCGGAAAGGAAGCTGCACAGGTACCGAAGCAGGCCGGTGACCACTGTCCCAACGGCGGTTTTCACCGAGGTGTTCTTGAAGGGGGCGCCGAAGACGCAGGCCAGGCCCATGACGGTGTAGGCCACCACATAGTCCAGCAGGATGCACAGCAGCATGGCGCCGAAGGTGGTGCAGTAGAGGACGTTTTCAAAGCCCAGCAGCATCTGGATGAGGCTGAAGATAAAGCCGGTGAAAAGCCCCCACTTGGGGCCGTGGCGGAAGGAGGCCACCACCAGGGGCATCATGCTGCAGGCGGTGATGGAGCCCCCCTGGGGCAGCTCGAAGATGGGGATATAGCCCAGGATGGTGGCGAGGGCGATCATCAGGGCGCATTCGACAAGGGTTTTGGTTTTGGTGCTTCTCATGTTTGGTTCCTCCTAAAAAACTTCGCCTGGAAACGCGTCGAGCGGGAAAAAGGAAAGGCGCCTTGCGGGATCAGCCGCAGGGCGCGCACGGAAAAAACATATGTCCCTTCCTACGCTGGCATGATCCAGATCAGGTTGAAGGGTCATGGGATACCGTCCCATATCTCAGCCCGCACATACGGACCCCCCTGGTTGCTGCACTATCATACCACCCTTTGGTTTGACTGTCAAGGGCGGAACGGCTATAATGGGTACCGTAAGGCCCGGGGGCTTTCTCCCCCCCGGGAAATCGGTGAAGAAAGCACAGGTGAGCCCATATGAAACAGGCGGTCCTTTTTGATCTGGACGGGACGCTGCTGGATTCCCTGGAGGACATCGCCCTCTGCGGCAATACCGCCCTGGAGATTTCCGGCCTTCCCCAGCACACCCTGGAGGAGTACCGGGGCTATATCGGCAACGGGGTGGACGCCCTGATCCGCCGGATGCTGCGGCCGGAGGACTACCCCCGCCACGCCGCAAAAGTGAAGCTGGATTATATGGCCCTTTACGGGGACCTCTGCGCCCAGGGCTGCAGAACCTACCCCGGGGCGCTGGAGATGCTCCGCGCCCTGCGGGAAAAGGGGTTTGTCACGGCGGTGATCTCCAATAAGCCCGACCCCCAGGTCCGCATGGTGTGGGCCAGCACCTTTGGGGACGCCCTGGACCTGGCCGTGGGCCAGATGGAAGGGGTGCCGGTCAAGCCGGACCCCGCCGGGCCCAGGGAGGTGCTGCGGCGGCTGGGGGAGGACGTCCGCTGCGCCGCCTATGTGGGGGATTCCGATGTGGATATGCAGACCGGGAAAAACTGCGGCTTTTATACCATCGGCGTCACCTGGGGGATGAAGCCCCGGCGGGTGCTGGTGGAGAACGGGGCGGACAGCATCGCCGGCACCATGGATGAGCTGGCCGGGCTGCTGGAGCTGTGCCGGGCGGCCCCGGCGGGCGCGCCGTGAGGAAGGCCCCCGGCAGGTGCGCCGTAAAGGGGAAGCCTCCTGAAACGTCAGAAAAGCGGGTAACTGGGCCGGATGCAACCTAGGGTTGCCGGGCAGTTGGTGGAAAAAGTCCCTGCTTTTGGTAAAATAGCGGCAGGAGGTGAGCCCATGACCCTTGGAGAAAAGCTGAAAATGTACAGGACAGGCAGGGGACTGTCCCAGGAAAAAGTGGCGGAGCTGGTGGGCGTGAGCCGGCAGGCGGTGACGAAATGGGAAAACAACCAGACGGTCCCCAGCACAGATAATTTGATGGCCCTGGCGTCCATTTATCAGGTATCCCTGGATGATCTGGCGGAGGGCAGGCGGGACGGCAGGAAAAAGGAGAAGGAAATCCTCCATGCCAACCTGACCCTGATTGGGATTATCCTCCAGACAGCCTTTTTGAACGCGGCCATGCAGCCCTTTCAGTTGCCCCCCTCCCTGAGGGCCGCGGAGATTGCGGTCAAGCTGGTCCCGCTGTTCGCCGCGTCTGTTTGGATGGCACTTAACCTGCGGTACGAAAAGGACCCGGCGCGGCGGAGCAGAAACGCCCGGATCGAGCTGCTTTACTGCCTGGTTCAGGCCGGCATCGCCCTGTTCGGCCATTACAGCGGCTGGCACTGGGCGGGGACCCTGCTGCTGATGGCGATTGCCCTGCTCTATATTTTTGTCGTCAACCCCAGGTATATGAACCGGCGGCTGACCAGGGGCTTTGGGGAGCCGGCGGGCAGCGGGGACCCGCTGGGCGTTTCCCGGGGCTGCCCTCCCGGAAAATCAAAAAAAGATTGACATTTCCGGCGGGATGGTTTATCATAAGAAAAAATTCAATCCCCAAGCAAAGCGATGATAAGGACGCGGCAGCTCCATAAGGGCCTGCAGAGAGTATGCGGTTGGTGCAAGCATACGGATCCGGGAGCTGTCCAATCACCTTGGAGCCGGGACTGGAACGCCTGAGGGCAAGTATAGCATCCCCGTTTGGCCTCGTTATCGGCCGGGAATTGTTGGATTCCTCATGAGGGGCACGGCCTTGGCCGTGCAAATTGGGTGGTACCGCGAGCTGATTGCAGCCCGTCCCATGCTTTGGCGTGGGATGGGTTTTTTGTTGTTTTTGGACCGGGAAGCAGTGGGTAAGACGAAGAAAGGAAGGTTTTTGGGATGGAAGTCAAGCTGTATGAAATCGCGGAGCGAATTCGGTGCCTGCGGGAGATTCTGGGCATTTCGGTGGAGGAGATGGCGGAGGCCTGTATGGTCAGCCCGGAGGAATATGCCCGGCTGGAGGAGGGAAACGACGATTTCTCCTATTCCTTCCTGGTCAAGTGCGCCGAAACCCTGGGGGTGGACACGGTGGAGCTGATTACCGGGGAAACCCCCAAGCTCTCCTTCTACAGCATCATCCGCAAGGGCCGGGGGCTGCCCATCAAGCGCCGGAAGGGCTTTACCTACGACCACATGGGTTACCTCTTCCGGAGCCGGGAGTGCGAGCCCATGCTGGTGGTGGCCCCCTATTCCGAGGAGGAGCAGGACGCCCCCATCCATCTTTCCCACCACTCCGGCCAGGAGTTCGACTATATCCTCAAGGGCTCCCTGAAAATCCAGTTTGAGGGGGGCGGCAGCCACATCCTCAACGAGGGGGACTGCGTCTATTACGACTCCGGCCACGGCCATGGCATGATCGCTGTGGGAGGCGAGGACTGCCAGTTTTTGGCCATCGTCCTCAAAAAGGACAAAAAGGACAAAGGGGAGGGGAAGTAAGCCCATGGAAAAGATGGAGCTTTTGTATCAGAAATACTGCCGGGAGGAATTTGACGAAAAGGGGATGCTGGTGAAGTTCCAGCCGGTGGTGCCGGAGGATTTCAACTTCGCCTACGACTGCGTGGACTATATCGCGGACCACCAGCCGGACCGCCGGGCCATGGTCTGGTGCGACGACAAGGGCCACGAGCGTACCTTTTCCTTTGAGGATATGCGCCGCTGGAGCAACAGGACCGCCAATTACTTCCTCAGCCAGGGAATCAAAAAAGGCGACATGGTGATGGTGATCCTCAAGCGCCACTATCAGTTCTGGTTCACCATCCTGGCTCTCCACAAAATCGGGGCGGTGATCATCCCCGCCACCAACCTTCTCACCAAGAAGGATGTCATCTACCGGGTCAACGCCGCCGACGTGGCCGCCATCGTCTGCACCGCCGACGGGGAGGTTTCCCACGCTGTGGAGGAGGCGGAGCCGGAGTTTGGCGCCCCGGTGAAGAAGTTCCTGGTCCACGGCGGCCGGGAGGGCTGGCACGACTTTGACCGGGAGCTGGAGGGGTACTCCCCTGAGCTGGAGCGGATCCCCAATAAAAGCGCCGACCCCATGCTCCTCTACTTCACCTCCGGCACCACCGGCTACCCCAAAATGGTGATCCACAACTACGCCTATCCCATCGGCCACATCATCACCGCCCGGCACTGGCACAACGTGGTGCCGGACGGCCTCCATCTCAGCGTGGCGGACACCGGCTGGGGCAAGGCGGTTTGGGGGAAGCTCTACGGCCAGTGGCTCTGCGGCGCAGGGGTCTTTGTCTACGATTTCGATAAATTCACCCCCAAGGACCTGCTGCACAAAATCGAGCAGTACCGCATCACCACCTTCTGCGCTCCTCCCACCATCTACCGCTTCTTCATCAAGGAAGGGATGGAGGGCTACGACCTTTCCAGCCTGGTTTACGCCACCACCGCCGGGGAGGCCCTGAACCCCGAGGTCTATAACCGCTTCCTGGAATACACCGGCCTCAAGCTGATGGAGGCCTTCGGCCAGACCGAAACCACCGTCCAGCTGGCCAACCTGGTGGGCTCCACCCCCAAGCCCGGCTCCATGGGACGGCCCAGCCCCCTCTACGACATCGCCGTAGTGGACAGCGACGGCCAGCCGGTTTCCACCGGCGACGTGGGTGAGATCGTCATCCGGGCGGACCGGGAGAACCCGCCCACCGGCCTTTTCATGGGCTACTACCGGGACGGGGAAAAGACCCTGGAGGCCTGGCACGATGGCTATTATCACACCGGGGACACCGTCTGGCAGGATGAAGACGGGTATTACTGGTATGTGGGCCGCACCGACGACGTCATCAAGGCCTCGGGCTACCGCATCGGCCCCTTCGAGATCGAGAGCGTCCTGATGGAGCACCCGGCGGTGCTGGAGTGCGCCGTCACCGGGGCGCCGGACCCCATCCGGGGCACGGTGGTGAAGGCCACCATCGTCCTGATGAAGGGGTATGAGGCCACCCCGGAACTGACCAAGGAGCTTCAGGACTATGTGAAGCACCAGACCGCTCCCTATAAATACCCCCGGATCGTGGAGTATGTGGAGAGCCTTCCCAAAACCCTCAGCGGCAAAATCCGCCGGGTGGAGCTGAAGGAAGGACGCCAGCCCCAGGGCTGACGGGGCGCCCGGGCAATTTTATAGCCGTGCCGCCGGAGGCGGCACATGGCCGTTTGCGATGCTTTTGCATAGCAATAAGCCCTTCCCCAAAAGGGAAAGGGCATCAGGATACAGGCAGCCCCCAGCGGTTATGCAGACGCCGCCGGGGGCGCCAGCATTTTTTGCCGCGATTGGTAAAGCGCACCCTACGGACCGGGCCGCAGAGAGCGGGGCGCAGAGCGAGGCTCTTGAAAGCTTTCTCTCACGGACTTGGCAGCCGGCCCTCGCCGGCCCAAGAGAGCGGGGCACAAGCCAACGATTCTGGAAACTTTCTCTCACGGA
>CAJFUT010000181.1 GCA_904420255.1 uncultured Angelakisella sp.
AAAAATAGAAAGAAGCGCAGCGTTTCGACAGGGTGCGGGCGAAGCCCGCAGAGAGGGGCCTTACCGGCCCAGAGGTATCCCGCAGGGATGCCTGGGGTCGCCGTCGAAGGCCAGGTCGCAGGCCACCTGGCTGTAGTAGCGCCAGCCGCCGGAGAGGTTGCGGCAGTCGAAGCCCCGGCCGGCCAGGACGCGGCAGGCGATGTAGCTGCGCAGGCCGCTGTGGCAGTTGACGTAGACCGTCTTTGCCGGGTCCAGCTCCCCCAGCCGCTGCCGCAGCTCGTCCACCGGGATGTTCACCGCCCCGCCGATGTGGCCCTGGGCGAATTCCTCGGGGGTGCGCACGTCCAGGAGGGTGACGCTGCCGTCCCGGGGGAGGGAATCCACCTCGTCCCAGTGGAACTGCTTCACCAGGCCGTCCAGGACGTTGCCGATGACGTAGCCCGCCATGTTCACCGGGTCCTTGGCGGAGGAATAGGGGGGCGCGTAGGCCAGGTCCAGCTCCTGGAGGTCCCAGGCGGTCATCCCGGCCCGGATGGCGGAGGCCAGGACGTCGATGCGCTTGTCCACCCCCTCGAAGCCCACGATCTGGGCCCCCAGGATGCGGCCGCTCTCCGGGTCGAAGAGGGTCTTGATGGTCATGTTGCTGGCGCCGGGGTAATAGGTGGCGTGGGAGGCGGAATAGGTCACCGCCCGGTCGTAGGGGACCCCGGCGGCCTGGGCGGCCCGCTCGTTGAGGCCGGTGGAGGCCGCCGTCATGTCAAAGAGGCGGATCACCGAGGAGCCCTGGCCCCCCCGGTAGACGCTGGGCCGGCCGCAGATGTTGTCGGCGGCGATGCGCCCCTCCTTGTTGGCGGGGCCCGCCAGGGAGATGAGCCCCGGCTGGCCGGTGACGAAGTTCTTGATCTCCACCGCGTCCCCCACGGCATAGATATCCGGGTCGGAGGTGCGCATCCGCTCGTCCACCCGGATGGAGCCCCTGGCCCCCAGCTCCAGCCCGGCCTCCCGGGCCAGGGCGGTGTCGGGGGAAACCCCGATGGCGAAGATGACGAAATCGGCGTCCACCCCCTCGGCCCCGGCCAGGAGGGTGCGGATGCCGCCCCCGGCCATGGGCTCAAAGCCCTCCACCGTCTGGCCCAGGCGCAGGTCCAGGCCCTTCCGGCGCAGGTAGCCGTGGATGCCGGCGGCCATATCCCGGTCCAGGGGCAGCAGCACCTGGTCGTCCTTCTGGAGGAGGGTCACGGCAAGGCCGGCGTGAAGGAGGTTCTCCGCCGCCTCCAGCCCGATGAAGCCGCCCCCCACCACCACGGCCCGGCGGGGCTTTTTTTCATCCATAAATTCCCGGATGGCGAAGGTATCCTCCACGGTGCGCAGGGTGAAGACCCCCGGCAGGCCGATGCCGGGCATGGGGGGCCGGATGGGCCGGGCCCCGGGGGAGAGGATCAGCTTATCGTAGCTCTCGGTGTAGCGGGAGCCGTCCTCCAGCCGCTCCACCGTCACTTCCTTTTTGGCCCGGTGGATGGCCACCGCCTCTTCCCGGACCCGGACGTCGATATTGAAGCGGGCCTTGAAGCTTTCCGGGGTCTGGAGGGTGAGCTTCTCCTTTTCCCGGATGACGCCCCCCAGGTAATAGGGCAGGCCGCAGTTGGCGTAGGAAACGTAGCCGCTGCGCTCCAGCACGATAATCTCCGCCTCCTCGTCCAGGCGGCGCAGCCGGGCGGCGGCGGTTGCTCCTCCCGCCACCCCGCCGATGATGACAACCTTCATGGTGGTATCTCCTTTCCGTTTTAAAACAAGAATTATTCCTATTTTATCAGTATAAAGTCCATTCCCGGGGAAATCAATGGGCAGAACTGCCGGATTTCTCCCCGGGGATTTGTGGAAAAGCCATGGAATTTTTGGTACAATACCTTCAGGAAATCCCAGCCATCAGAAAGGAGGGGCGGCCGTGGCCCCGGTGAGCCTTTATTTCCACATCCCCTTCTGCAAAAGCCGCTGCCCCTACTGCGACTTTTATTCCACCACCCGCCTCCCCCTCTGGGAGGAATACGCCGCCGCCCTGGCCCGGTGGCTCCGGGCCGCCCCCCTGGCGCCGGGGGCCCAGGTGGCCACCGTCTATTTCGGCGGGGGGACCCCCTACCTCCTGGGGGAGGGGCTGGCCCGGGTGCTGGAGGAAACGGCCCGGCGGTTTTCCCTCATGCCGGAGGCGGAAATCACCCTGGAGGCCAACCCCGGGGACCTGGAGCTGCCGGTGCTCCGTTCCCTGCGGGAGGCGGGGTTCAACCGCATCTCCCTGGGGCTCCAGGCGGGGGAGGACGGGGCGCTGGCGCTGCTGGGCCGCCGCCACACCGCCGCCCAGAGCGCCCGGGCGGTGGAGCTCTGCCGCCGGGCGGGCTTCACGAACCTTTCGGTGGACATGATGCTGGCCACCCCCGGCCAGGACCCGGAAAAGGCCGCCGCCCTGGCGGACTGGGCCGTTTCCCTGGGGCCGGAGCACATCTCCGCCTACCTGCTGAAAATCGAGCCGGGGACCCCCTTCGCCCGGGAAGGGGTGGAGGGCCGCTGCCCCGGGCCGGACCAGGCGGCGGAAATCTACCTGGCCGCCTGCCGCCGCCTGGAGGAAAGGGGCTACCGCCACTACGAAATCTCCAATTTCGCCCGCCCCGGCTTTGAGAGCCGCCACAACACCGTCTACTGGGAGCTGGGGGAATACCTGGGGGTGGGGCCGTCGGCGGCTTCTTTCCTGGGGGGGCGGCGGTTCCGCGTCCCGGCGGACCTGGACGCCTTCCTGGCGGGCCGGCCCTGGGAGGAGCTGGAGGAGGAGGGCCCCGGCGGCGGGCTGCTGGAAACGGTGATGCTCTCCCTCCGGCTGGCCAGGGGGCTGGACACCCGCCGCCTCCCGGCCCTGGGCGGGGACCCGGAGGACTTCCTCCGCCGGGCCGCCCCCCTGGAGCGGGCGGGGTACCTCACCTGCCGGGACGGGGTGGTGGCCCTCACCGACCGGGGGTTCCTCCTCTCCAACGCCATCATCTCTTTTTTGTGTCCGTGAGCTGCGGTTCGTGAATCGTTGGTTTATGCGCCGCTCTTTGGGGGCCGGAGGCCCCCACCCTGCTGAAACGTGGCGCTTCATTCTATTTTTGTTCCGCTCGAAGCGCAACGCCGGATATGCTACTTTCTGAATTGCCAGAAAGTAGCCAAAGAGCAACCAAG
>CAJFUT010000182.1 GCA_904420255.1 uncultured Angelakisella sp.
CCCGGCGCGGCAGAGATTGTTGAAATGCCCCGGCCGACCGGGCGGGAGGCCCCGCCGGGGATTCAGGAGGAAATTTGCCCCATGGTGGAACAGATTATCAATATTGAACGGATGGACCACGCCCTGACCCTCTTTGGCAGCCGGGACGAAAATATTCGCCAGGTGGAGGCCACCTACGGGGTCACGGTGGTGTTCCGGGGCACCGACATCAAGGTGACCGGCGAGGCGGAGGCGGTGATGAACGCCGTGCGGTGTATCGAGGGCCTCCTGAGCATGGTGGAGCAGGGGGAGGCCCTCACAAGCCAGAACATCCGCTATGTGGCCTCCCTGGTGGAGGAAGGCAAGGAAAAAGAGGTGGAGGGCCTCAATAAGGACGTCATCTGCATCACCGCCAAGGGCAAGCCCCTCAAGGCCAAGACCCTGGGGCAACAGGGCTATGTGGACGCCATCCGGCAGAACACCGTCTGCTTCGGCATCGGCCCGGCGGGCACCGGCAAGACCTACCTGGCAGTGGCCATGGCGGTGAAGGCCTTCCGGGCCCACGAGGTGAACCGCATCGTCCTCACCCGGCCGGCGGTGGAGGCGGGGGAGAAGCTGGGCTTCCTGCCCGGGGACCTGCAGAACAAGGTGGACCCCTACCTGCGCCCCCTTTACGACGCCCTTTTCGATATGCTGGGGGCGGAAAACTTCCAGAAATACCAGGAGCGGGGGAATATTGAAGTGGCCCCCCTGGCCTATATGCGGGGCCGCACCCTGGACGACAGCTTCATCATCCTGGACGAGGCCCAGAACACCACCCCGGAGCAGATGAAGATGTTCCTCACCCGGCTGGGCTTCAATTCCAAGGCGGTGATCACCGGGGACGTCACCCAGATCGACCTGCCGGACGCCCGGCGCAGCGGCCTGGTGGAGGCGGCCAAGATCCTGAAGGGAGTGGAGGACATCGCCATCATCCGCTTCACCGAAAAGGATGTGGTCCGCCACAAGCTGGTCCAGGATATCATCAAGGCCTACGATAAGTACTACAGCGAAAGCCGCAGGGGCGCCAGGAGATAACGCCCCCTTTTCAAAATAAGCCGGAAGGCGCAGGACAGGAGTTTGGAGAAACGTGGATAAGGTAAAGGTGCAGATCACCAACCGTCAGAAGGATGTGAAGATCCCCTCGGGGATCCGCCTGCTGATCCGCCGGTGCTGCAACGCGGTGCTGCGGACCGAAAATTTCAAGGGGAGCGCGGAGGTGAGCGTCAGCTTCCTCAACAACGCCCAGATCCGGGAGCTGAACCGGGAGCACCGGGGGAAGGACATCGAAACCGACGTCCTCTCCTTCCCCATGGGGGAAAACGGCGTCTATGACATCGACCCGGACACCGGGGCCCAGGTGCTGGGGGATATCGTCATCTCGGTGGAAAAGGCGGTGAGCCAGGCGGAGCTGTACGGCCACACCCTCCAGCGGGAGATCGGCTTTTTGACCGTCCATTCCATGCTCCACCTGCTGGGCTATGACCACGAGGCCGGGGGCCTTGCCGCCGCCCTCATGCGGGAGAAGGAGGAGGAGGTCCTGGACAGCCTGGGCCTCACCCGGGATGTCACCTATGTCGTCCCCCGGCAATAACCGCCGGGGAGGGGCTTTGGCGGGGCTGGGGCGCAGCTTCCGGTGGGCCGCCCGGGGCTTCTGGAGCTGCCTTTGGCGGGAGCGAAACCTGCGGATCCACCTCTGCGCGGCTGCCGCTGCCCTCTGGCTGGGGGCAGTCCTGGGGGTCAGCCGGGGGGAATGGGCCGTCCTGTTCCTTTGCTGCGGCATGGTGGTCACCGCCGAGCTGCTCAATTCCGCCCTGGAGGCCGCCGCCGACCTGGCGGCCCCGGGGTACCATCCCCTGGCGGGGCTTGCCAAGGATATGGCCGCCGCCGGGGTGCTTTGCGCGGCGGTTTTCGCCGCGGCGGCGGGGGCTGCCGTCCTCTGGCGTCCCCGGGAGCTGCTGGCCCTGGGCCGGCGGCTGCTGGGGTCCCCGGGGGAGCTGCTCCTGCTGGGGGGGCTGCTCCTAGGGGGGCTGGCCTTTGTGTTTCTCCCCGGGGGCAAGGCAGCCCCGCCCGCCGGGGAAGGCTGTGAAAAAGAGGAGCCGTGAATTTTGGACAACATGAATTTTGAAAACCAAGAGAACCCGGGCACCCGCTCCGCCTTTGTGGCCCTGGTGGGCAAGCCCAACGCGGGCAAAAGCAGCCTGCTGAACCGCCTGGTGGGGGAGAAGGTGGCCATTGTCACCGAGAAGCCCCAAACCACCCGGACCCGGATCACCGGGGTCCTCACCAAGGGGGAAGTGCAGCTGGTGTTCATCGATACCCCCGGGCTTTTGAAGGCCAAGGACGCCCTGGGGCGGTATATGGTGAAGCAGGTGCGGGACTCGGTGGCGGACGTGGACCTGGCGGTGCTGGTCACCGAGCCGGGGCCGGAGCTTTCCAAGGCCGACGCCGACCTCATTGAAAACTTCAAAAAGCTCCGCCTTCCCGCCATCGCGGTGGTGAACAAGGTGGACACCCTGGAAAAGAAGGAGGAGATGCTCCCCAAGCTGGCAGCCCTGGCCGCCGCCTACGACTTCCGGGAGATCATCCCCATCAGCGCCCTGACGGGGGAAGGGGTGGACACCCTCCTTTCCATCCTCCTGGACAGCGCCGGGGAAGGGGTCCATTTCTTCCCCGACGACGCCCTCACCGACCAGCCGGAGCGGGTCCTCTGCGCCGAGATGATCCGGGAAAAAATCCTCATCCATATGCGGGAGGAGGTGCCCCACGGGGTGGCGGTGGTGGTGGAGGAGATGAAGGACCGCCCCGCCGCCGGGGAGGACGCCCCGCCCCTGGTGGACATCAGCGCCATGATCTACTGCGAGCGGGAGGGCCACAAGGGCATGATCATCGGCAAGGGGGGGCAGATGCTCAAAACCATCGCCTCGGAGGCCCGCCGGGATATGGAGGATTTCCTGGGGGCCCGGGTGAACCTCCAGTGCCGGGTGAAAACCAAGGAAGCCTGGAAAAACAGCGAATTCCAGCTGAGGAACTTCGGCTACCGCTGATGGGGCCCCGGGCCGCCCGGGGCAAAGGACAGTCAAGGGAGTGTGTGACAGGATGATGAGAATTTGGATCACGGTGAATACAGTGGCCGACACCGCCCTGGCGGTGGTGGGGCTGGGCATCGCGGGGTACGCCATCTCCGCCAAGCCCGCCGTTTCCCTTTTGTATTACGGCGTGGCCCTGGTCTGCGTCCTCTGCGCCATTGTGGGCTTCTGCAACCTGCCGGTCCTCCACGCCGCCGCCCGGCAGCAGGAGGAGAAGAACGCCCGTGCCCGGGAGGAGCGGGGGCGGGTCAAGGCCCAGAAGGAGGCCGCCCGGGCCCAGCAGGAGGCGGCCGCCGCCGGCGAGCCGGTGCTGGACGCCCAGGTGGCGGAGGCCGCCGGGGACGGCGGGGCGCCGGAAGGGCCTTGTCAAGATTAAATTGCTGGAAAGGGCGCCGGTCTTTCCCTGACATATCCCGGGCGGTGGGACAAACACTGTAGGCAGAACGAATTGCCGGAGGTGGGTCTGGATGGGGTCCCGGGAACAGGAGTGCTGGGAAAAGTTCTGCAAAAGCGGGCTGGTGTCCGATTACCTGGAGTACCGCAGCGCGGTGGATTTTGAAAAGCGGGGCCCGGAGGAACCCTCCCCCGGCCCCGGGGAGGAGCGGGGAAATGCAGGTTGGTACCAGGGCGGTGGTGCTGAGGGCCAAAAGCCTGGAGGAATTTGACCGGCTGGTGGTGCTGCTCACCACCGACCAGGGGGTTGTCACCGCCTATGCCAAGGGGGCCCGGCGGCAGAAGGGGGCCATGGCCTCCGCCACCGAGCAGCTGGCCTTCTCCTCCTTCCAGCTGTTCCGCAGCCGGGACCGCACCTTTGTGGACAAGGCGGAGGCGGAAGCCCTGTTTTTCCACATCCGCCAGGATATGGACCGGCTGGCCCTGGCCTCCTATTTCTGCCAGCTCTGCGAGGAGCTGATCCCCGAGGGGGATACCCAGGACGGCTATCTCCGCCTGCTGGTGAACACCCTCACCCTCCTGGACCGGGGGAGCCTTCCCCTGGACCAGCTCAAGGCGGTGTTCGAGCTGCGGCTCCTCACCATGTCCGGGTATATGCCCGACCTGGTGGCCTGCGCCGCCTGCGGGGAGCCCCCGTCGGGAGAGATCCATTTCGCCCCGGTTTCCGGGGTGATTTTCTGCGGGGACTGCCTTTCCCGGTGCGGGGAGCAGGCCATGGCCCTTTCCCCCGGCGTCTTTGACGCCATGCGCCACATCATCTACAGCCCCTTTGACCGGCTGTTTGCCTTCCGCCTGCCCCCCGAGGGGCTGGCCCGGCTGGCCCGGGTTTCCGAGGCCTACCTCCTGGCCCAGGTGGAGCGGGTGCTGCCGGCTTTGAACTTTTATAAAACGGTCTGCGCGGGCGCGGGGTAGCCCCCGCTGGCAAGTCCGTGAGAGAAGCACCTACGCTGCGCCAGCGGGTGCGCCGCTCTTTGGCGGGCTACGCCCGCACGGTTCGTTCCTAACAGACTAAGCTGCGCGGCGCACCACCCTGCGCTTCTCGCATCGCTCCTAACGTCGATGCCCGCCGGGGCCACCCGGCCGCTCTTTGGCGGGCCTGCGGCCCGCAAGGTTCGTTTCTGGTTTAGGATTCAGAAGGCGCTTTTATGGGTGGAGTCCCATACTCCTGCCAGACTAAGTTGAGCGGCGCACAAGCCAGCGGTTTGCAAGCCGCAGCTCACGTGATTGCCGGCGGGTGCTAACCCGCGGCCATATCCAACGGCTTTCTCATAATAAAACGGCCTGGGGAATACATAACTGGAAAGAAACTGCTTTCCCCGGGCCGGGCGATCCGAGGTATGATATGATGACGAATAAACATTTTCTCGCCCTGGAGCTGGACAAGGTGCTGGAGCTGCTGGCGGCAAAGACCACCAGCGAGGCCAGCGCCGCCCGGGCTAGGGAGATCATTCCCTACGACGACTGGCGGGATGTCACCCGGGCGGTGGGACGCACCGCCGACATCAACAGCCTTTCGGTGCGGTTCGGCACCCCGGGGCTGGGTGGGATCCGGGACTGCTCCCCCGAGGTGAAGCGGGCCCAGATCGGCGGCCGGCTCTCCATCCCGGAGCTGCTGGCGGTGGGCCGGGTGCTCCGGACCATCCGGGCGGTGCGGGACTGGCGCCGCCAGGGGGAGGAGGAAACCTCCGCCGACTACCTGTTCGACGCCCTCACCCCCAACCGGGCCCTGGAGGAGGAGCTGGACCGCTGCATCCTCTCGGAGGATGAGCTCCAGGACGACGCCTCCCCCGACCTTGCCTCCATCCGCCGGAAGATCCGCAAGGCCCAGCTCTCCATCCGGGAGCGGCTGGATTCCATCATCCGGAGCCCCCAGTACGCCCAGGTCCTCCAGGAGCCCATTGTCACCATCCGGGACGGGCGGTTTGTGGTGCCGGTGAAGGCGGAGCGAAAAAACGAGCTCCGGGGCCTGGTCCACGATACCTCCGGCTCCGGTGCCACCGTCTTTGTGGAGCCCATGGCGGTGGTGGAGGCCAACAACGAAATCCGCATCCTCCAGAGCCAGGAGCAGCAGGAGGTGGACCGCATCCTCCTGGAGCTTTCCGGCCGGGTGGGGGAGATGGGGGACGCCCTCCTGGAGAGCTTCGACGCCCTGGTGGAGCTGGACCTCCTCTTTGCCAAATCCCGGCTGGCCGACGCCATGCGGGCCACGGTGCCGGAGATCCGCAAAGATAAGGTGCTGCGGCTCAACAAGGCCCGCCACCCCCTTATCGCAAAGGAGAAGGTGGTGCCGGTGGACATCGCCCTGGGGGAGAAGTTCGACACCCTGGTGATCACCGGCCCCAACACCGGCGGCAAGACGGTGGCCCTCAAGACCCTGGGGCTTCTGACCCTCATGGCCGCCTGCGGGATGATGCTCCCCTGCGGCGAGGGGAGCTGCGTGCCGGTGTTCGACCGGGTGCTGGCGGACATCGGGGACGAGCAGAGCATCGAGCAGAGCCTTTCCACCTTCTCGGCCCACATCACCAACATCATCTCCATCCTGAAGGTGGCGGGCCCCCGGAGCCTGGTCCTCACCGACGAGCTGGGGGCGGGCACCGACCCGGTGGAGGGCGCCGCCCTGGCGGTGGCCATCCTGGAGGAGCTGCGCAAGAAGGGCGCCCTGGTGGCGGCCACCACCCATTACGCCGAGATCAAGATGTACGCCCTCACCACCCCCGGGGTGGAGAACGGCAGCTGCGAATTTGACGTGGAGACCCTTTCCCCCACCTACCGCCTTCTCATCGGTGTGCCGGGGCGGTCCAACGCCTTCGCCATCAGCCGCCGCCTGGGGCTGCCGGAGGAGGTCATCGGCCGGGCCCGGGAGCTGGTGGACAGCGATAACACCCGGTTCGAGGACGTGGTCAGCGACCTGGAGCGCACCCGTCAGGAGCTGGAGAAGGAAAAATCCGCCGCCATGAGCCGCCGCCAGCAGGCGGAGGCCCTGAAAAAGGAGATGGAGGAGGAGCGCCGGCGTCTCTACGCCCAGCTGGACAAGGAGGCCGCCGAGGCCCGCAGCCAGGCCCAGACCCTGGTGGAACGGGTCAAGAGCCAGACCGACCTCTTGATGAACCAGCTGGAGGAGCTGAAAAAGCAGCAGGATAAAGAAGAGTTCCAGAAGAAATTCGGGGAGATGAAGGCCGGCTACCGCAGCCGCATCGAGCACCTGCGGGATATGGCCGACCCGGTGGCGGCCAGGCGGGGGGAGCAGTACGTCCTGCCCCGGAAGCTCCGCAGCGGGGACACCGTCCTCCTCACCGGCCTGGGTCTGGAGGGGACGGTCCTCTCCGGGCCGGACAGCTCCGGCTGCTATATGGTCCAGGCGGGGATCATCAAAAGCAAGGTGAAGGAGGAGGAGCTGCGGCTGGTGGAGGACAAGGGCCGGAAGGTCACCCTCAACGGCAGGCGCCGGGTATCCGCCCCGGCGGACAAGATCAGCCGGGATGTGAAAACCGAGGTGGACATCCGGGGGATGGATACCATCGACGGCATCATGGCGGTGGACCGCTTTCTGGACCAGGCCGCCCTCATGGGCCTGAGCACCGTCACCATCATCCACGGCAAGGGCACCGGCGCCCTCCGGGCGGCGGTCCAGGACCACCTGCGGAAGGTGAAAATGGTGAAGTCCTTCCGCCCCGGGATGTACGGGGAGGGGGAGGCCGGGGTGACGGTGGTGGAGCTGAAATAGCTCCGGCCCCGTGTTGACAGCAAAGGAGGCAGCAGATGTCGGACAAAGGCCCTTCCCGCCTGGAGGCGGTTTTTCTGGACCTGGATGGGAGCCTGCTCAACAGCCAGCGGCAGATCGGGGAGGAGGACCGCCGGACGGTGGCCCGGCTGGTGGAGGCGGGGGTCCGGGTGTATATCTCCACCGGGCGGCATTACGAGCTTTCCGCCCGGTATCACCGGGAGCTGGGCCTCACCGGGCCCTTCCTGGCCTCGGACGGGGCGGTCCTCTACGACCGCCGGGAGGACCGGGTGCTCTGGCACCGCCCCATCCCTCCCGAGGTGATCCGCCCGGTGCTGGCCGAGGCCATCCGGGGCGGGGAGGAATTTTATATCCACGACCGGGACGCCGCCTATTTCAGCCCCCATTTCGGGCGGATCCATGTCTGGCAGAATTACGCCGCCGGCTGCGGCCCGGAGGACCGGATGCCCGCCCTGGGGGGGCTGCCCGAGGGCTATCTGGACGCCCCCGACGTCATGACCTTTATGACCCACCACCCCACCCCCGCCTTTCTGGAGAAGCTCCGGGAGCTCTGCGGGGGGATGGATTCCCTCTATATCCACCCCGAGGGGCGGCTGGCCATTCTGGGCTCCCCCGGCTGGGACAAGGGCAGGGGTGCCGGGTACCTGGCGGAGCGGGAGGGGTTCTCCCTGGAAAATTCCCTGGCCATGGGGGACAGCGGCAACGACCTGCCCATGCTCCGGGCGGTAGGGTGGCCGGTGGTGCCCCGGAGCGGGGAGCCGGACGCCCTGGCCCTGGCCCGGTATGTCACCGCCGACAACGACCACAACCCCCTGACCCAGGCGGTCCGGGAACTATTTGCGGGGTAGGCCCGGCGGGCCGGGCGGCCAGGTCCGTGAGAAAAGCGCCTTCATGGCGGCAGGTTGTGCGCCGCTCTCTTTTCCGTCCCGCAGTGTTTTCGGTTTATTAGCTTACTCCGGTCGGACCGGAAGTCCGGGCATCACTTTCTCTGCCGAGAGAAAGTGACAAAGAGCGGCCGGAGAGCCCCCCGGACCCCCGTGCAAGGCGACAGCCATCCAGCGGGGGGTGTCGGCCCGGCCCGCCCGCTGTTCGCGGCGGAGTCCGGGCCTCCACTGGCCC
>CAJFUT010000183.1 GCA_904420255.1 uncultured Angelakisella sp.
CGCAGGATCACCGCATCGAAGCTCTGGAGGCTCATAGCGAAGAACTATCTCCTGTGGAGTAAAAAATAATAGGCAAGACGTTTGCGAACGGGCGAAGGCCGTGGCATCTATAGTGTTGTGATGTTCCAGGCCAGGGCCTGGAGCCATGTCGCGCTCCGGGCCCTCTTTTTGTTCCGGGGCAGGCCTCGTGGAAAATGGACACATACAGCAGCGAGCCCGTAAAATCCTCTGGAAAACAATGGGCTTTTTGTCGATTTGCGTCGCTTAACGCCGCGGATTCACAATTTGCTTTATGATAAAACCATCTTGTGTAGAAAGGTGGTTTTTCCGTGGCAAAGACAGCCGCTGTGATCCGCTCCATCTTCGGGGCTGTCCGGATGGACCTGCGCCCCCTGGTTTACGCCGTGGATATCGCCATCGTCCTCCTGTTTGTCCAGGGCATCCCCATGGATGACATTCATGTCACCAGGGACATCTACCCCCAGGTGGCCCGGCGGATGGAAAGCCCCTCCGGGAAGCGCCCCTCCTGCAAAACCGTTTCCCGGCGGCTGGAGCGGCTGGCCAACCTTTGCTGGAAAAGCCTCGCGGCCCGGGGCCTGATTGAAGAATACCTCGGGGCTCCCCTCAAGGCCATCCGAGCCCCCAGGGATATGATCTTCTATCTCGCTTTCTATGTTTATCTGGATACGCCTTTCTTTGTGGCCATCCAGCGCCGGCCCGCCCTGCTCTTCTGAGCCGCCAAGCCGGAACGCCAAAAAGCCCTCCCGCTTGGGAGGGCTTTTTCGTTTTTGAAAAGGCTTATTTCCCCCGGCAGTCCCGGACCTTTTCCATAAAGTCCCGGACCCGGGCCTTGTCCACCTGGTTTTCAAACTTTCCGTCGTACTTGAAGGTGGTGCCCACCACCGCGCCGTCGGCGATATTCAGCAGCCCCTCGATGGTGTCCCTGCGGCAGCCGGTGTTGGCCAGTACCACCACATCCCCCACCGTTTCCTTCACCCGGCGGAGGACCGCCGGGTCGGTGGCGGAGCCGGCGGTGGCCCCAGAAACGCAGAGGGCGTCGGGGCGGCAGTTGAACACCGTGGTGCGGGCGATGGACTCGATCTCCCGGCCAGCCAGGTACTGGGCCGCCTCCGGCACGATGTTAAAGAGGAGCTTCACCCTTTCGGCGCCGATCTCATGCTGATGCCGCACCACTTCGCCGCAGTTGGTGTCCCACAGGCCGAAATCGCTGGCGTAGACCCCGGTGAAAATTTCCCGGATAAAAAGGGCGTCGGTGGCCGCCGCCAGGTCCAGGGAGGCGATGGGGTCCCAGAGGCAGTTGACGCCATAGGGCACCCGGATGATGGACTTCAGCTCCCCGATAATCCGGGCCATGGCCGCCACCGTTTCGCAGCGCACCCGGGTCAGGTAGGGCAGGCTGTATTCGTTGCTGAACATAATGGCGTCCACGCCCCCCTCCTGGAGGGCCTCCACATCCTCCCGGGCCTTTTCCAGCACCCATTCCATCCCCTTCTCCCGGTCGTAATAGGGGTCGCCGGGCATCGCCTGCAGATGGCACATGGCGATGATCGCTTTCTCGGTTCCAAGCACTTCTTTCAGCCAGCTCATTTCAGACACCTCTCCTGGTAAACAGATTTTGATTCTTCAGCCCTTCGTACAGCCGGTGGTAGTCCTCCAGAACGCCCCGGTACAGGGCATGGGCCTCCGGGTCAGGCGCGACCTCCCTGGGGCAGCGCACCATGGCCTCTGCCGCCCGTGCTGGAGTGGGATGCCATCCCAGGGCCAGGGCCGCTTCCATGGCGGCCCCCAGGGCCACCGGGTAATCGGAGGCCACCTGGAAGGGGACCCCGCTGACGTCGGCGTGGATTTGGAGGAACAGGTCCGACCGGGTGGTCCCTCCGGACACCCGGACCTGCTCCACCGGCTGGCCTTTTTCCTCAAAGGCCGCCAGCAGGTCCTGGGTGCCGCAGGCCACCCCCTCCATCACCGCCCGGAAAAGCTGCGCCCGGGTGGCGCTCATGGTAAGACCGGCGATGGCCCCTGTGGCCAGTGGGTCGTTGTGGGGAACCCGGTTCCCCTGCCAGTAGTCCAGCACCCGGAGGCCGCCGCTGCCGGGGGACACCGCCGCCGCCTCTTCATCCAGGACGCGGAAGGCGTCCTCCCCCAGGTCCCGGCAGAACTCCCGCCGGAACCATTTGAGCACTGAGCCGGAGGCGGCCTGGCCCTGGACACTGGTGTAATAGCCCTCCAGCAGGAAATCCGGCCCGCTGTTCACTGCCTCCGGGGAGGTGAAGAGGGGCCGCTCCGTCACCGCCATGGCCAGGTTGGAGGAGCCGGTCATCAGGGCGATGGCCCCCGGCCGGGCCACCCCCATCCCCAGCATCCCGATGGAGCTGTCGATGCCGCCCTGGATCACCGGCAGACCGGCAGGCAGGCCCAGAGCCTCCGCCGCCCGGGAGCAGAGGAAACCCGCCGGCTCCCCCGCCCGCACCGCCCGGGACGGCGCCTTCTCCAGGGCGTCCTCCAGCCCCAGGGCCTGGTAGAAGGACCGGTCAAAGCCGCCCCTGCGGCTGTTGTAGCCCCAGTTGCAGGCGGTGTTGACGCTGAAGCACCATTCCCCGGTGAGCCAGCGGTTCAGGTAATCCTGGTACTCGCAGAGTACCAGGGTCCTCTCCCAGAGCCGGGGATCCTGCTCCTTCAGCCAGAGGGCCTTGCAGGGGAACAGCTCCGCCGAAAGGCGCTGCCCCGTCCGTTCCGCCACGGCGGCGGCCTGGGAGGCGGCTCGCACGTCCATCCAGAGGATAGCCGGCGCCAGGGCCCGGCCATCCCCATCGCAGCACACCACGGTGCAGCTGGTGGTGGCGGCGCAGAGGGCCGCGATCCGCCCGGCGCCCACCCCCTCCACCGCCTGACGGACACTGTTTTTCACCGCCGCCAGCCAGTCCTCGGGGCGCTGCTGGGCAAAGCCCGGGACGGGGTACTGGGTGGGATAGGGACTCTCCCCCCGGCCCACCGGCTCGCCCCGGCGGTCAAAGACGAAGGCCCGCACCCCGCCGGTGCCCCCGTCGATCCCGATGACAAATTCCCGTTCCATGGCGCCCCCCTCAATACCGCCGGGTGGAGAACCCGGCGTCCAGGGAATCCACAAATTCCGCCAGCAGCCTGCCGGTGGCGGCGTGGTCCTCCAGGGAAAGGCACTCCAGGGGGGAGTGGCTGTAGCGGTCGGGGCAGCCCATGTCCAGGCAGGGGATGCCTTCATCCTCCAGCTGGAGGTAGGCGGTATCCGAAAGGGCCCCCCGCCCGGCGCTGCGCTGGAGGGAAACCCCCGCCCGGGCCGCGCTCTCCTTGAGGAGCCGGTACATCCCCTGGTGGGCCACACAGCCGTTGAGGGTGCCCTTGCCGTGGAAGTTGAACAGGGTTACGGCGGGGCCTCCCTCCAGGCGGACGTTGCTGGTGCCCCGGAGGTCCGGGGTATCCCCGGCGCCCGGCCCCAGCAGGCAGACGGCCAGGTCGGTCCTGGCGCTGCGGGCGGCCAGCATGGCCCCCCGTGCGTTGAATTCCTCCCAGACCGTCCCCACCAGGTGGACGGTGCAGCGGGGCCGGTGCTCCTTCATGTGGGCCGCCAGCTCCAGCATGGTCACAAGGCCGGAGGCGTCATCCAGGTAGCTGCCGCAGATGCGGTTGTTCATCAGCTCGTAAAAGGCCGGCGCGTAGGCCACGGGGCAGCCCACCTCGATACCGGAGGCCCGGACCTCCTCCCGGGAGCGGGCCCCCACGTCGATGAACATTTTGGAGAGGGGATCCGCCTTCCCCTTTTCCTCCGGGGTCTGGACGTGGTAGGACTTGGAGGCCACCAGGCCGTTTATATAACCCCCGTCCTCGGTGCCCACCCGCACCGCGCTGCTCACCACCGCCTTTTCCGGCACCCCGCCCATCCGGTCCACCCGCAGGAAGCCTTCCTCGTCTATGTAGGTGACGATGTAGCCGATGGTGTCCATGTGGGCGAAGATCATCAGGGCCGGGGCCGCGGCCTCCCTCCCCGCAAAGGTGGCGATGACGTTGCCCACCCGGTCGATGCCCACCCGGTCGGCCAGGGGGGCCAGGTCGTCCCGGAAGCGGAAGGCCATCTCCGATTCATAGCCGGACACCCGGGGGATAGCCATATATTCCCGCAGGAGCCGTTTTCTTTCTTCCAGATTCATGATTTCTTCTCCTCCGCGGTTTTGGCCGCCCCGCGCCCCTTGCGCCGGGGCTCCAGGGTATTGAGGGCCATGACGAAGATCAGCAGGGCCCCCCAGGTCAGGTCCTTGAGGAAGGTGCTGACGTGGAGCAGGTTGAAGCCGCTGGACAAAAACTGCAGGGTGATGATGGAGATCAGAATCCCCACCGCCTTACCGCTGCCGCCGCTGGGGTTGATGCCCCCCAGCACCGCCACCAGCAGGGCCTGGAGGCCGTAGGAGGAGCCGAAGTCCGCCTTGGCGGTGTTGATCCGGCTGAGCATGATAATTCCCGCGATGGCCGAAACAAAGCCGCTGAGGATATAGGTGGAAAGAACCACCCGGGTGTTGTTGACGGCGGAAAAGAAGGAGGCCACCGGATTGGAGCCGTAGATGTAGAGCTTATACCCCAGCTTGGTGCGGTTGAGGAAGAAGGAAAGGATCACAATGGCCGCCACAAACAACAGGAAGGGCACCGGTATCCCGAACAGGAGGCCGTTGCCGATGGCCAGGAAGGCCTCGGGGAAGCCGGTGATGGCGGAGCCTTCGGTGAGGACGATGCCGATGCCGGTGAAAAGGTTCATGGTCCCCAGGGTCACCAGCATAGGGGCGATGCCTACCTTGGCCACCAGCACCGCATTGACGGCGCCGCAGGCCAGACCCACACAGAGGGCCGCGGCGCAGGCCAGGACAATGGTGGCGATGGTGGGCTGCTCCGTCCCCCGCATGATGAGCGCCGCCACGATGCCGGAAAGCACCGCCGTGCCGGTGATGGAAAGGTCGATGCCGCCGCTCATCAGCACCAGGGCCGCCGCGATGGAGAGAAAGCCCAGCTCCGGGAACTGCACCGCCATGGAACGGAAATTGGCGGCGCTGAGGAACACCGAGGGCCGCAGAACGCTCAACACCACAGTGACAGCGGCCAGAATGACCAGGAGCCTTGTCAGGTGGCGGTCCCTTGTGAGAAGCTTACGAAGCATGGGTATCCTCCTTTCCGCTCTGCTGGCTCTTCTTATAGCGGTACATCTGGGCCACGGTGCCCAGGATGATAATAACCCCCATGGTGGCCTTCTGCCAGAAGGTGGGGATGCGCAGCATCACCAGGCTGTTGTCGATGAGGGTAATGAGCAGCACCCCCAGCAGGGTGCCCGTCACATTGCCGTAGCCGCCCCCCACCTGGGGCCCTCCCAGCACCACGGCGGCGATGACGTTCAGCTCATCCCCCACCAGGTCGAAGGGATTGCTCATCCGCTGGAAGGAGGCGTGCATAATCCCCACCAGCCCCGCCACCGCCCCGGCGAAGGCGTAGACAAAGACCAGAATCCTGGTGTTGTTGAAGCCCACCCGCTCGCTGGAGGAGGGGCTCCCGCCGATGCAGTAAATGCTGCGGCCCAGCATGGTTTTGTTGAGCATCAGGCTGGTGAGGGCCGCCGCCCCCGCCAGTACCAGCACCCCGGCGTGGAGGTTGGCGTTGCCGCTCACCGATTCCACCGTCAGGAGATTGCTGCGGGAGAAGCCGATCATGGCGGCGGGAATCTTGTTGATCTGGCGGCTGCCGATAAAGGCCAGCAGGAAGCCCTTGATGATGTTGCTGGTGCCCAGGGTCACAATGAAGGAGGGCAGGCGGATCTTGGCCACAAAGACCGAGTTGAACATCCCCAGCAGCATCCCGATGAGGGCCCCCACGGCAAAGAGCAGCAGGATGGGGGCGTCGTTATAGTACTCCCCGAAAAACCGGCTGACGGTGTGCATGGCAAAGACCGCCACCGCCATGAAGGAGAGGTCCAGGCCGCCGGAGATCATCACCACCAGACAGCCCATGGCCAGGACGCCGGTTTCCACCATGCTCTTGAGCAGGTCGAAAATATTGGCCACTGAGTAAAAGGCGGGATTGATGAAGCCGAATATTACGCACATCACCGCGATGATGGCGAACAGGAAAAACTCATTGGACCGCAGGAGCTTTTTGAGGCTCATCCGGCGCACCTCCCTTCCTCACCTGAAATGACGTCCGCCTCCAGCTGGGCCACGGTGGTTTCGCTGCTGAGGAGCTCCCGCGCCACCCGGCCGTTTTTCATCAGCAGCACCCGGCTGCACAGGGTCAGGATCTCCCCGATGTCGTCGGAGATGACGATGATGCCGATGCCGCTGCGGGCCAGCTTTTTCACTTCCTCGTGGATCTGGCTCTTGGAGCCCACGTCCACCCCCACGGTGGGGCAGTTGAGGATCAGCAGCCGGGGCTTTGTCTGGAGCCATTTGGCCAGCACCACCCGCTGCTGGTTGCCGCCGGAAAGGTTCTTGGCGGGGATCTGGGGGCCCTCGGCGGCGATGTCCAGCTCGGAGAGCCAGCCCGCGGCAGTCCGGTTCAGCTTTTCGGCGCTGAGGAGGATCCCCTGGGCCAGGCCATCCACGTCGGCCACGGTGATGTTGTCGGTGAGGGACCGCTCCAGGAACAGCCCCTCGCTGAGGCGGTCCTCCGGCACATAGCCGATGCCCAGCCGGTGGGCGTCCTGGAC
>CAJFUT010000184.1 GCA_904420255.1 uncultured Angelakisella sp.
GCGTCTTAGGGATAACGCATTCTACCCGGGGCCAGTGGAGGCCCGGACTCCGCCGCGAACAGCGGGCGGGCCGGGCCGACACCCCCCCGCTGGATGGCTGTCGCCTTGCACGGGGGTCCGGGGGGCACCCCGGCCGCTCTTTGTCACTTTCTCTCGGCAGAGAAAGTGAGGCCCGGAGTCGCGCCGCGACCGGAGTAATCTGATGAAGCACAAATCCTGCGGGGTAGAAAAAGGGGGTGCGGGCGCTAGCCCGCCCGCTAAACCAGCGGTTTCCCCGGGGAAACTGACGGTGGGTTGCCCCCCACGGGAGGGCCGTGGTACCATGGAGGCAGAAAACCCAAGGAGGCAAGGATCGATGAAGGATCAAACACTGGGGGCAGCCATCGCACGGCTGCGGAAGGAGCGGGGGATGACCCAGCTGGAGCTGGCCCGGCAGATGGGGGTCACCGACAAGGCGGTTTCAAAGTGGGAGCGGGACCTGTCCTGCCCGGACATCGCCTCCATCCCCCGGCTGGCGGAGCTTTTCCAGGTTTCAGCAGACGAGCTGCTCCAGGTGAACCACGCCGCCCCGGAAAAGGGAGGCTCCCTCCGGGAAACGGCGGGCCTGGCCCTCCGGGCCGTGGCCCTGGCCATGGGCGTAGCTGCGGCGGTCCTCTCCCTCCTGGGGGCGCTGGAACCCCGGGACGGGATGGGGCTTTTGGGGCTGGGCCTCGCTGCCCTGGCCCTCTGGGCCTTCGCCAAAGAAGAAAAATGACAGGAAAAAGGCTCCCTGCCGCCCCGGCGGAAGGGGGCCTTCCCTGTTTCACTATTCACTTTTCACTCTTCACTCTTCGCTATTCACTCTTCCCCCCGCACCATTTCCCGCACCCCTCCGGTGAGGGCCATCCCCAAAAGGTACGCCGCCCCCACCACGGCGCCGCCCAGGAGGATATCCGGCAGCAGGGAATCCCCCAGCCCCCGGGAGAGGGCGAAGGGCCGGTAGAGGGCCCGGTAGGCCGCCGCGCCCCAGAGGAAGGCCAGCACCGGCCGCGCCACCCACCGCCCCCACCGGATCCGGAGGCCGGTCACCGCCAGGAGGCGGCGGAGGTTCATCAGGCCGGTGAAGAGGTTGGACACCAGCATCACAAACAGGA
The DNA here is from genome assembly GCA_904420255.1 of uncultured Angelakisella sp. GTDB lineage: Bacteria > Bacillota > Clostridia > Oscillospirales > Ruminococcaceae > Angelakisella. Next base: position 1,134 of record CAJFUT010000184.1, read on the forward strand.
AGCCCTTCATGCCCCTCGCCGGCACCAGGAGGACGATCATGGCGATGCGCGCCACCGAATCCCACAGGCTGTACCGGAAGGTGGAAAGCTGCTGGTTGATCCCCTTGAGGATGCCGTCCACCATGCTCTCCAGGTACATAAAGGGCATCACCGGCCCCAGCACCCGGATATAGAACCCCACCTGGGCGTCGTGGAACAGCAGCTCCCCCAGCTGGGAGGCAAAGAGGGTGAACAGCCCGCCCACCGGCACCGAAACGGCAAGGGTGATGAGGATGGCGCGGGAGATCAGCGCCTCCAGGGTGCGCCGCCGGCCCCGGGCGTAGGCCTCGGTGATCTCCGGCATCAGGAGGGTGGAGAGGGTGGACAGAAAGGAGAAGGGGAAAAACAGCACCGCCATGGCCATCCCCTTCAGGGCGCCGAACTGCTCCAGGGCGGTTTCCCGGCTGGCGGTATAAAGGGCCAGGCACCCGGGCACCAGGACGTTTTCCAGGGTCCGCAGGGCGCTGCCCACATACCGGGTGGCCGCCACCGGCGCCGCGATGGACCAGAGCCGCCGGCCCACCCCCCGGGCCGGGGCCAGCTGCCGGTTCCCTTCCACCCGGGCAAGGTCCCGCCGGTAGCCCAGCCAGATGATCCCGCCGGAGAAGAGCTCCGCCGCCGTCCCCGCCAGCACCACCGCCCCGCAGGCCTCCCCCAGCCCTTTGGCCAGCGCCCCGGGCAGCAGCACCACCACCAGGGCGATCCGCAGCAGCTGCTCCGCCATCTGGGCGCCGGTGGTGAGAGTCACGCTGCGCCGGGCCATAAAGTACCCCTGGAGGCAGCTTGCCACCGCCGCCACCGGGAGCCCCAGGGCCAGGATCCTCAGGGCCGGCACCGCCCGGGAATCCTTGATCCAGGCCCCGGCGGCAAAATCCGCCCCGAAGAACTGGGCCGCCGCCGCCGTCAGCCCCATGGCCAGGGCCACCACCAGCAGCTTCCCGCAGAGGCTCCGGAGCCGTCCCCCGCCCCCCAGGGCCAGCTCCTCGGTGACCAGCCGTGTGGCGGCGATGCCCAGCCCCGCCGTGGCCACCGTCAGGGCCAGGTTATAAACGGTGGTGATAAGCTGGTACAGCCCCATCCCCTGGGCCCCGATCTGGGCCGCCAGGTAGACCCGGAACACCATGCCGATGCCCCGGAGCGCCAGGGACGCCCCGGTGAGGATCGCCGTATTTTTCAGAAACGCCCTCCGGTCCATCCGGCCGCCCCCCTTCGTTTATCCTTATGAAGGGAAGCGGGGAATCAGCACCTCCTGGGCGTGGCGGCGAAAAATTTCTTTGTTTCCGCCGCAATAAAACGGAGGTCTCTTTCGTTACTGATTGCTAGAAGCCCCCGCCTGGGGCTGTCTTACGTCAAAAAAGGAGAGATGACCTATGATCCGACGCATCCTTGCCCTCGGGGCCGCCCTGGCCCTGGTTTTGGCCCTTGCCGCCTGCGGCGGCGGGGAGTCCCAGCCGGTTTCCGGCTCCGGCTCCGGTTCCGCCTTCTCCGCCCCGGAAAGCCCGGCAGGGAGAGCCTCCGAGGAAACCCCCGAGCCGGAGCCGCCGTCCTCCACCCCCCTGGAGGAAGATGCCTCCCAGCCCGCCGCCTCGGAGGAGGCC
>CAJFUT010000185.1 GCA_904420255.1 uncultured Angelakisella sp.
GTGCGGCTTTTCCGCCCTCATCATCCTCTCCGGGGGGGACCTCTGGCTCTCCGGCCTGGACGGCGCCGCCCTCACCTCGGCGGTGTTTTCCCAGGCCCTGGGGCCGGCGGGGGGCTGGGTGGTGAGCATCTCCATCCTGTTCTTCGCCTTTTCCACCGTCCTGAGCTGGGGGTACTACGGGGAGCGGGCGGTGGGCTATCTCACCGGCGGCAGCTCCGCCGCGGCGCTCCTCTACCGCCTCTGCTACCTGGCGGTGATGGTCCTGGCCGCCCCGGCGAAGCTCACCCTGGTCTGGGGCCTTTCGGACCTCCTCAACGGGGCCATGATGGTCCCCAACCTCATCGCGGTGCTGGCCCTGACGCCGGTGGTGCGCCGCCGCACCCGGGAGTTCCTCCGGGGCGGGCGGAATCCCGGCAAATGAAAGGAAGGCGGCTTCCTGCAAAGGAAAAGGCCCGGAGCGCGACACGGCTCCGGGCCCCCGCCCGGCCGATTCCTTCCCCAGCGGCAGCCCTTTGGCGCGGGCGGAAGCCCCAGGCAAAGGAAAAAGCCCGGAGCGCGATACGGCTCCGGGCCCTCGCCCGGTCAGCCCAGGGCGGAATAATCCCCCTGGGGGTTGTAGTAGAGAAGGTTCTGGATTCCAGCCTCCTGGACCGCCCGGACCTGGTCCTGAATCTCCTCCGGGCCGTAGGTCTTGTTGACGGCGGCCTCCAGGGTGGTGGAGGTGTAGGCCTGGATCATGGCGGCCAGCTCCACCTCCCCGTCCCCCAGCAGGACCTCCCCGCAGGCCTCCAGGGCCTGGGAAAGGGAGGCGTAGGGGTCCAGGGCCGGGGCCGAAAGGGTCAGGGCCTCGCTGGTGACGCCGTTGCCGAACTGCTCCGGCATCACCTCCACCACCGCCCTGCCTGCGGCGGAGATCACCGCCGCCACGTCGCCCCCGTAGCGGACGTCGCTGAGGCCCGCCGCCGAAAGGAGGTTCACCGTGGTGGCGATATAGCCTCCCGCCCCCTCGGCGGCCCCCCGGGCCCGGGTCAGGAAATCGGTGAGGATGGCGGATTTATCCAGCGTGCCGGTGTTGCCGTAGGTGGCCAGGTTGAGGGAAACCCCCTCCGGGAACTGGACGCCGTCCAGCAGCACCGCCTCCAGCCCCATGCCCACCGCCTCCTCGGTCAGGGCGATGATGTAATCCTGGGCCTCCCGGTTGTTGGGGTTGAGCCAGGATTTGCCGCCGTTGTCCCGGGAGTCGTCGATCCAGTTCACCTCGCTGTCCATATACTTGACCGCCGAGTCGTACATATGGGCGGTGGCCGTCCGGTCCTTGAAGGCGAAGAGCCGGCCCACCGGGACAAGCCCCGCCTCCCGGATCCGGGCCGTCACCTGGGCCAGATCGTAGACAGTCTCCGCCTGGGCCCGGTTGGTCTGCACCAGCTCCAGCCCGCTCTGGTAATGGACCAGGCCGTCGGCGTCCTTCAGGTCGAACACCACCCCGTCGATCCCCTTGGCGGAAAGGTCCGCCAGGGCGCTGTCCAGCCTGGCGGCGTCCTTCACCACCTCAGGGGGCAGATAGGCCGCCGACTGGGGGAAGGCGATGTCCGCCTCCGCCTGGGGGGCGGAGGAAGAGGAGCTTTCGGGGAGGGCCTCGCCGGAGCCCGACGGGGAATCCTCCTGGCCGGGCTCCCCGGCGGAGGGCTGGGGCAGCTGGAAATTGGTGACAAAGTCGTACACCGGCGGATAGACGAACCACCCCACCGCCAAAGCCGCCGCCACCAGAACCGCCGTCAGCAGGGTGGCCTTCACCGCCCGCTTGCGCTTGCGGGTCCTTTCGTAATCGTAACGCTTGATCTTGAAATCCTTCATGGTTCTCCCCCTTTTCCGGGAACTGCCCCGCAGGGCGGAAGGGATGGGCTCAAATGGCCAGCCGGTGGCCTGTCAGCCCGAAAAGGGCCAGGGACAGCAGCCCCAGGCAGATGAAGAAGATAGGCGCGCCCCGGAAGGCGTTTGGGATATCGCTGTAGCCCAGCCGCTCCCGCATGATCCAGCACAGGAGGGAGGCCAGCAGGTAGCCCAGGCCGGAGCCCAGCCCCCCCGCCACGGCATCCGCCAGGGTGCCGGTGCCGAAGCCCACCAGGAGCAGCACCCCCATGGGCAGGAAGCCGAAGGCGATGGCGGTGTGGAGCTTATACCGCTTTTTGCTGTTCACCTTCCCCTGCTTTTTGCGGACCAGGATGACGGCCCCCATAATGATCAGGAAGGCCAGGGTATAGATCCCCAGGAAAACCGGCGCCCGCAGATGGGCGGGAAGCTGGAAGAAGCGGTCCACCAGGCGGCGGCCGCCCCAGCCGCTCACCGAGGCCAGGAGGATGGTAAGGGTGACCAGCCAGCTTTCCCGGAGGATCTGCCGGGGGGTGAATTCGTCATATTCCAGCTCCCCAAGGCCGAAGGCCCGGGAAAAGACCAGGTTCTCGCTGAAGGCGGCGGCCGCCGCCACCCCCAGAAGGGAAAGAATGGTGTTCCAGATCATACCGGCAGCCCGCCTCCTTCCTCAGCAGGCCCCAGGGGCTCCTCCCCGGCGGCCTCCGCCCGGGCCTGGCGCCGCTCCGCCACAAGCCGCCGGATCCACTGGTAGCCGGCGGAAAAGACGCCGAACATAATAAAGCCGAAGAAGGGCATGGCGGCCCCCTCCAGCCGGAAGGGCTCCGGCAGGGCGACGCTCCAGAGGGTGCCGTAGGCCAGCACCTCCCGGATGGCGGAGATGATGAGGGCGGCCATGGCAAAGCCGGCGCTGTACCGCAGGGCCCAGGCCCCCGCCGCAGGGATGGTGGAGATGCGCTTGCCGGTGAACACCGCCGAAACCACCGCCGCCGAGGCCAGCAGGTAGAGGTAGATGCCCAGGGAGTCGGTGATCTCCACCGAAACAAAGCGGATGACGTAATAAGAGAGGGACGCTAAGAACATGGCCGCCATGGTCCACACCGGGGTCCCCAGCCAATAGGGGAACCGGAGCTTCTGCCGGAGGATCAGGCTGAGGATGACGGTGGGCACCAGCACCACCGCCATGGCCAGGGAAAGGGCCACCCCGTTCTTGAGGGTGGTGGCTGCCACCACCAGGAAGGGGGCGCAGAAGGTGAGGTTGATGATGAGCCCCTTGTCCCAAAGGATGCGGGAAGGGCTCTGGGAACGGTCCGCCCCTTTTTCAGCGGCCGCCTTCCTGGGCCTGGGCTGCCGGGACGTCTTCTTCGCCTCCGAAGCCTTCTCCCTCGGTGAGGTCGATGGAAACCTGCCGTCCATACCGCATCCTCCTTTCCTTCATGACTTTCCACTCCGCCAGGGAATCCAGGACGGGGGAAACCGCGTTCATCAGCAGAATGGCGAACACCGTGGTCTGCTCGTAGCCGCCGAACCGGCTGAACAGGAACATCACCACGCCCCCCACCACACCGTAAAGGGCTTTGCCCAGGTTCCGGCCGGGGGAGGTGACCGGGTCGGTGAACATAAAGGCCGCGCAGAACAGCACCGGCGTGGCCATCACCTCATAAAAGGCCGAGGTGAGGCCGTCGGCCGCCACCCGGGGGAACAGGAAGTTCAGCACCGCCGCGGTGAAAAGCAGCAGCAGGGACTGCTGGTAGCGCACCGTGCCCCGGACCAGCAGGTACAGCAGGCAGGCGCAGATCACCAGGACGCCGGTGGCGCCCATGGGGCCGGCCAGCTGCCCCAGCAGCACCGAGGTGGCGTCCTCTATGGGTACGCCCCCCACATAGAGGGTGTAGGCGGTGGAGCTGGAGGTAGTGGCGCTCACAGGGCCGAAGAAATTGATGCCGCTGCTTGGCAGGGGGTAGGAGAACATCAGGTCGGACCAGCAGACGGTGGCGAAGGCGATCCCCCCCGCCGCGGGGTTGAAGAGGTTGCTCCCCAGCCCGCCGAAGGGCTGCTTCACCACCAGGATGGCGAAAAGCCCCGCCGTCACCACCACATGATAGGGGATGTTGGCCGGCATCATCAGGGGAATGATCATCCCCGTCACCACCGGGGAAAAATCCCGGAGGTTCACCCGCCGCCCCCGGAGGGCGACGCAGAGGGCGTCCGCGCCCCAGCAGACCGCCACCGACAAAAGGCCCAGGAGGACGGCCCGGTAGCCATGGTAGCACATGGCCATGAAGTAGAGGGCGGCCAGGGTCACCACCGCGTCCCCCATCACCGTCTTGTTGCTGACGTCGGAGCGGATGTGGGGCGCCTTTTTGGGCAAAAGCTTCACGGGCGGCTTCCCTCCTTCCGGCTGCGGCGGTACCAGCTGATCCGCCCGGCCAGGTCCAGCTTGGCGGGGCAGACGTAGCTGCAGCACATACAGCTGATGCACATTTTATAATCCAGCTGCTCCGCCCTGGAATGAAGGTTCATGTTGATGGTTTTGTAGAGCAGCATGGGGTTCAGGTCCATGGGGCAGGCCTCGACGCAGCGGCCGCAGCCCACGCAGCGGTATTTCTTGTCCCGTTCGTCCTCCCGGAGGGCCAGGATGGCCCGGGTGGCGGCCGACACCTTCACCTCGTCGGTATCCGCCACCGAAATGCCGGTGACCGACCCGCCCACCACAACCCGGGTGGGCTCCGCCTCCAGGCCGCACCGGTCCAGAATCTCGGTGGCGGTGGTGCCCAGGCTCACCTCCATATTGCAGGGGGCGCTGACGCAGTTGCCCGCCACCGTCAGGAAGGCGGTGGTCTGCTTGATCCCCTCATACACCGCCCGGTAAAGATGGATCAGGGCGCAGGCCCCCACATAGAGGGTCACCTGGCCGTTTTCCTCCACCAGGCTCTGGGCGGAGAGGGGCTTGCCGGGGTAGCGGCCCAGAATCCGGCGCACCGGCACCCCGTCCAGGGTCTTGGGGACCCGGGTCTCCAGGTCGGTGAGGGCGCCGTAAACCAGGATCTCCTGGGAAACCGCCCCCACCGCCTTGGCGGCCAGGGCAAGGCCCCCGGCGCACTCCCGGCTCATGTGGAGGAGGGGCCCCAGCTGGCTGGAGATGTAGGGCTCGTCGTCCATGGCGTCCACCCGCAGGGCCGCCTGGCGGCCGGCGCAGAGCTTCAGCTTCCGGAACAGGGGCAGCCCGTCCCGCTCGTCCACAATCCGGGCCAGGCGCGCCACCTGGACGATCTCGCCCGGGGATATTTCCGCGATGTCGTTCCAGGGCTGCTCCAGCTCCCGGATCACCTGCACCTTTCCCGGCGTGATCAGCTTCTCGATCTCCTGGGAAAGGATGGGCTCCTTGTGCTGCTCCAGAATGATGCCCTGCCGGAAATGGCCCGAAAGGCCCTTCAGGTTCAGCTTCATCCGGCTTGGCCCTCCTTTCTTGTTTTTCCCAAATCAGGGGGATTATTCCTCGGGGGCCGCCGCCCGGGCGGCTTCCCGCAGGGCCTCCACCTCGGCCCGGTAGTCGGCCCGCCCGAAGATGGCGGAACCGGCCACAAAGCAGTTGGCCCCGGCCCCGGCGCAGGCGGCCACCGTGGCGCCGGAAACCCCGCCGTCCACCTGGATCAGCAGGTCCTCCCGGCCCAGGCGGCGGGCCTCCCGGCGGATGGCCCGGACCTTCTCCAGCATGGGCTCCATGAATTTCTGCCCGCCGAAGCCCGGCTCCACCGTCATCACCAGGGCCAGGTCCAGCTGGGGCAGCCAGGGAAGCAGCGCCTCCACCGGGGTGCCAGGGCGGAGGGTGAGCCCCGCCCGGAGGCCCCGGTCCCGGATCTCCCGGAGCGCCGCCCCCACGTCTGGGGCCGCCTCCAGGTGGAAGGTGATGCCGTCCGCCCCGGCCCCGGCCAGGGCGCCGATGTGCCGGATGGGGTCGGTGATCATGATATGTACGTCAAAAAACAGCTTCGAAACCCGGCGCAGCGAGGCGATCACCGGCATCCCGAAGGAGATATTGGGGACAAAGACCCCGTCCATCACGTCCAGGTGGAGCATATCGGCCCCCGCCGCCTCCACCCGCTCCA
>CAJFUT010000186.1 GCA_904420255.1 uncultured Angelakisella sp.
ACAATGGAACGGAAGGTGGTTCTTTATATCGCCATGAGCCTGGACGGCCGGGTGGCCGACGCCGGGGGCGGGGTTTCGTGGCTGGCGGGCCAGGAGGCGGATTGGCCGGGGGATTACGGCTACGGGGAGTTCATCAAAGGGGTGGATACCGTCCTGATGGGCTGGAATACCTACCATCAGGTGGCGGAGCAGCTTTCCCCGGGGGAGTGGCCCTACCAGGGGATGGACTGCTATGTGTTCACCCACCGCCGGGGAACCGGGGCCGGGGGCGCCGTTTTCACCGGGGAGGACCCGGAAGTACTGGTTTCCCGGCTGAAAGAACAGCCCGGGAAGGATATCTGGCTCTGCGGCGGCCCGGGGCTGGCGGTGCAGTTCGCCCGGAAGGGCCTGCTGGACCGGCTCCACATCACCGTGATGCCCCTGGTGCTGGGGGAGGGGCTGCGGCTGTTTGGGGAAGGCTGGCCGGAAAAGCTGCTGCGGCTGGAACGGACCGAAACGGAAAATGGCTGCGTCCATCTGATCTACTCCAACCGGGTCCGGAAGACCCCTTGAAGGGGATTGTGAGGCGTAAAACTTTATGGGCGGGCAGCCCACCAGGAAATCATACAAAAGCATCGCCCATGAAGTTTTTGCCCATGTGGGCCGTCCCGGCCCACGGGCAATTTTGAAGGCCGTGCCGCCAGAGGCGGCACATGGCCTTTTTTGCTATGCTTTTGCATAGCAAAAGGCGGGAACCCTCCGGGGGCTCCCGCCTTTTCTATCTTTTGACGTACAGGAAAGGCCTCAGGACGGCTGGTAATCCAGGAACATCAGGTTCAGGTCCACGCTGTGGTTGATGCCGTCCACCCTGCCGTCGGCGGCGTACTGCCAGATCTGGAAATTGTAGGGGAAGAAGGGCACGTGGTAGTACTGGGCCATCCAGAGGTCATAGTCCTCCAGCTGGGCCACCATCCCCTCATGCTCCGCCAGGAATTTGCTGTAGGAGTAGTACATGGAGTCGTACCCCGCCTCCTCCACCGTGTCGCAGAAGGCCTTCACCATCCGCACCGCGGTGGAGGTGCTCAGGCCGCTGGTGCGGTACATCCAGTTCTGGGCCCCTTCAATGTCAAAGACCACCGGCAGGTCCAGGTCGTAGCCCCGCAGCTCGTCGATGCAGAACTCGGCTTCCTCCACGGCCTCGCTCCGGCTGACGGCCTGGGAATAGAAATAGACCCCCACCTTCACCCCGGCCGCCTGGGCGCCCTGGATGTTCTTGTGGAAATTGGAGTCCAGATTCAGATTGCCCTTGGTGTAGCCCCGGTAACCCAGCCGGATGAAGGCGTAGTCCACCCCGTCCGCCTTGACGGCCTCCCAGTCGATGTTCCCCTGGAAGACCGACACGTCGATGACCTTCACCGCCCGGGAAACCCCGTCCACAACGTAATCCTTATCCCAGCGCCCGTGCTCCAGGTTGTCCCAGTCGTAGCTGTGCCGGGCGGCTTCCTCATCCACGGGGATGTATTGATATTTGTCCCCCTGCTTGAAAACAAAGTAATCGTCGATGAACCGCTGGACATATTGGGCCGAGAGCTGGTATTCCAGGGCGTAGTCCTCGAAATCCTCCACCGAGATCATGTCCCAGTAGGCCACATCCTCCAGGAATTCCTCCGGCACCTTCTCGTAGTCCTCGGCCACCTCCAGCAGATCCTCCACCTGGATCAGGCCGTCCTCCACAAAGGAATTCAGCCGCAGCACCGGCAGCTCCGCCTCCACATAGGCGCCGTCCAGGTCCTCCGGCAGCTCCGCCCCCATGGCCAGGGGGCAAAGGAGCAGGGACATGGCGCAAAGGCCCGCCAGCTTCCTGCGGCGGCCAGATGATCCGCGCGTATTTTCCATTACAAACCTCCCATCTCATACCCTGTCGTATGCTGTCAAATCTTGTAATCCATTATAGCGTACCGATTCAGCCTTTTGCAAGAAGGAAAGTGCCCGGCGGGGCTGGGAAAAGTTTCCGAAATGAGGCGCCGGGAGATGGAAACGGATTTTCCAACAAAAGAAAGGGAACGGCTTTTATTTCTTGCCGCTCCGTGGTATAATAGCCTTGTCGGCTATTATACTTTTGATTTCAAAGCCCTTTTCCTCGCCCCTTTGGGGCAACCGGAAAAGATGGCGGATTATCCCATTCGCGCTTTGCGCTCATGGTATAATAGCCTTGTCGGCTATTATACTTTGTTTCAAAGCCGTTTTTCTCCCCGGCTGCGCCGGGAACCGAAAAACATGGCGGATTATCCCATTCGCGCTTTGCGCTCATGGTAT
>CAJFUT010000187.1 GCA_904420255.1 uncultured Angelakisella sp.
CTGGTCATAACCGGCGGGGTACCAGCCGTTCTCCAGGGTGGGCTGGCTGTAGATGGGGTTCACCAGCTCCTGGAGGTGCTGGGCGTCCATCTCCAGCTGGAGGCGGTTGTCCAGGTCCAGCTCATACCGCACCCCCTCCTCGTTCTCCGGGGCGGCAAAGGAAATGCGGATATGGGTGTTCTCCCCCACCCCCTGGGCCTGGAGCTTATCCAGCAGCTCCCGGCAGGTCTGGGTGAACTCCCCCTCGTCGGCGCAGCCGGAAAGGAGGTTCACATGGAGCTGGAAGTAATCCAGCTGGTAAAGCCAATCCCCGTTTTCATCCCGGCGGGCGTAAGGGCCGTCGGTGCCCACGCCGCCGTTGACGTAGTAATCCCGCACCCGCTGGTCCCCTTGGAAGGCCAGGTAGATTTTGTCCTCCTCCTCCCGGATCAGGGTGTTTTCCGCCGCGAAACGGTCGGGGCTGATGTAGTACATCACATAGGGGACGGCGGCCACGGCGAAGCTGCCCATCACCAGGAAGATGCAGATGAGGCCGCTGGCGAAGTCGTATTTATAGGTGCGGTCCTTGCTGAAGAAATAGCGGATCAGCACCTCTACCCCCAGGCTGATGAGGATGACCGGGGCCAGGTAGGCCACCATCTGGATGTTGAAGCTGGGGTTGACCATGTAGGCCAGGATGGCGGCGCCGATGGCGATGAGGGCCACCCCCAGGGTCATGGTGCCCACCCGGCGCACCGTCTTCTGCTGGGCCTTTTCCTCCCTGGCCCGGCGGCGCTCCTCCTCCCGGCGGTCCCGGGCCTCCTGGCGGCGCTCCTGCTCCTGGGCCTTGCGGTGCTCCCGCTCCAGCTTTGCCTCCAGGAGCTTCGCCTCCCGCTCCGCTTTCTCCTCCTGGAGCCTCGCTTCCCGCTCCGCCTTTTCTTCCTGGCGGCGGGACTGGTCCCGGCCTTTCTCCTCACGGGAAGGCTTCTCCTTCCCCCCGGCCCTTTTCTCCCAGGGCAGGGGGGCAAAAACCGTCTTGGGCTCCTCCGGGGCGGCCGCCTCCTGCCGGGGCTGCTGCTCCTCCGCCGGGGCCGCGGCGCCGGGGACCTCCCGGGGCTCTGCTTCCTGCCCCGCGGCGTTCTCCGCCGCCGGGGCCTCCTGGGGGGCGCTCCCCCCCTCCCCGTCCCCCTGGGCGGGGGTCAGGTTCCTGTCAAGCAGTTCTTCCATGGCGGCTTATTCTCCTTTCCCCGCTTCCCCATGGTACTGGGGATAATCCTCCACCTTGTCGGCGGGCAGCTTCTTGCCCCGCACCAGCCACAGCCCCAGGGCGATGACCCCGAAGGCCAGCAGCAGGCTGGGGATGCTTTCCAAAATGCTGGTGACCCATCCGGGGATGGCGTCGCTCCACCAGACCCACCGCATCAGGCGGTTGTACAGCAGGGCCGCCCCCAGGAAGATGCAGCCCCAGCCCACCAGGACATGGTGCTTGCCCAGGGCCCCCAGCATCCCCTCCCGGCTCCCCAGAAGCTCCTGGAAGAAGAACTCATCCCGCTCCTGGAGCTCCACCAGAGCGTCATATTCCAGGTTCCGCAGGGTGAGGGTGTCGAAGAAGGAATAAAACCACAGCACCGGCAGGATGAACAGCAGCAGGTCCACCTGGAAGGCGACGATCATGGCGATCACCCCCCAGAAGGCCAGCATGATGCCCAGCCCCCGCTTCATCAGCCCCAGATACATCTCGCCGGCGCCGGGCCAGAAAGCGCACAGGAGGCTGAAAAACCTACTTTTTTTCATCACTGAAGGCTCCTCTCAAATCAATGGTGGAAAATTGGTCCATAAACTGGTTCAGTCCGCCGGCGACGCCGGAGGCGACGTCCTCCAGGTAGCTGCTCACCGGCTTGCGGGGCTCCTCGGGCTGCTGCTTGTAGGCGGGCTCGGCCCCGGCCATATTGCCGAACACCCCGGCCCCCCACAGGATCAGGGTGAGGCAGGCCGCCACCCCCATGTGGAAATAGCGGTTCACCATCACCTTGGCCGCCCGCTTCCGGAGCGTCTGAAGGATGCTCTGCTTCATCAGCTCCGGCGCCGGCAGGAGGCTCTCCTCGGTGAGGAGGGCGGTGTACCGCTCCACGCAGGCGTCGCAGAAGGACAGGTGCTCCGCCGCCTCCAGCCGCTGCAACTCCTCCAGGGAGCCGTCCATGAGGCTCGCCAGGGCGTAGTCGGTCAGGCAGCCGGTTTCATCGTCAAACAGAACGCCTTCTTCCCATTCGCTCATCTCTATGCTCCCTCCTTGATCATTTTCTGCAGGGCCAGCCTGGCCCGGTAAAGCTGGGTCTGGACGGTTTTCCGGGGCCTGCCCAGGGCCAGGGCGATCTCCTCCACGCTCTTTTCCTCCAGAAAGTACAGGACGGAAACCTTCAGGTAGGGCTCGTGGAGGGAGCGGATCATTTCCCGGATGGCCTCGGCCCCCTCGGAAGTTTCCAGCTGGTCGCCGGGGGAACCGTCCGGGTCCTGGATGGACCGGAATTCCGCCTCCTGCCCGTCCTCGTCCTCCCGGGCAAGCTGCACCCTGCGGACGTAGGCGCTTTTCAGATAGTCCTTGGCCTTGTTGGAGGCGATGCGGCAGAGCCAGGGCTTCATGTCCTCCTCCCTGCACCGGTCTATGTGGGTGTAGGCCGAGAGGAAGGTTTCCTGAGCCAGGTTCTGGGCCTCGTGATGGTCCCGGACCATTTGATAGCAGATGGTGTAGACCAGCTTCTGGTACTGCTCCACCACTCTGCCGAATTGTTCATTCGTCATTCCGCTGTCCATCACCACCCACACCGCGTTTTCGTCCTTCGTTTATGTAGACGACGATTCCCTGATTTTGACTTCAAGGAAAACGGAATTTGTCAAATTTTTCGGGCCCCCGGATAAAAAATGCCGGGCCACCCGCGGCCCGGCAGAATTTGATGCGCCGCCCCAGGGAACTCTGCCCTGCCGCGGCGGGTTATTGGATCTGAGTTCAGCCCGGGAGCCGGGTTCCTTTTCTGCTGGCGCCAGGCTTTCATCCGGGTTGCTCCGGCCGCACCGGAGTAATCTAATAAGCAGAAAACACTGCGGGACAGAAAAAAGGGATTCCAAAGGACCTGCCCTTTGGTCCCCTACAGGATGGGCAGCACATCCACAAGAATCATAAAGGAAAAAATCAGGCTGAAGCCCCCGCACAGCAGCATATAGGTGCGGCGGGGGGCCTTTTTCTTGATATTTCTGGAAATGCCTCCCACCAGGCCCATGGCGATGGCCATGGCGGCCATCACCAGCAGCACCCGCCAATGGCTGGCGGACATGGCCTCGGAGAGCTTATCCAGCTGGGGGGCGAGGCCGCTGGCCAGAAGGTTGGCCAGGGGGACAATCACCAAAGGCAGGAGGATCAGCGCCACCCCCCTTTTCCCGGAGCGCAGCGTCAGGTAGCTCATCAGCAGCACCAGCACCACCACCACAAAGCTTTCGGTCAGCACAGCATCCTCCCCCCTTCCGCCGGGACATCCCGCCCGGCATGGCCCGCCTTACTGGAAGGCCTTCTCAAACACTTCTTTGGCCGCCGCCACGCCGTCGGCGGTGCCGGTCACCATGGCCACGATATTGCCATTGGAAAGAACGGTGGCGTTGGCGTCCACCGCCGCGTACTCATCCGGAAGGTAGCCGTCGAAGCTGTCCTTCAGGTCCTGGATGCGCTTCTCGCAGGCCGCCTTGACGGCATCGGCGCTGCCGGAATCCGCCACCTGGAGGACCGCCACCTCCTCGCCGATATACATGGTGCTGATATAGATTTTATAGGCCGCCACATCCTCCCCCAGGTCATAGTAATTGGCGGCCACGTCGCCAGTGACCTCCAGCATCTCCCCCTGGGGGGAGATGGCCTCCAGCATCTCATCGGCCAGAGCGGCGGGGTCCACCTCCTTGGCGGCGCTGGAGGAGGAGCCGGAGCCCCCGCAGGCGGCCAGGGAAAGGGTCATCAAAGCTGCCAGAATAAACGCGGTGAATCGTTTCATCTTCGGGAAAACCTCTCTTTATTGATAGTCATATCTCCGGGGGCTATTCCGCCCCGTGGGTGCGCAGGTAATCAAACCACTTGCGGTACCAGGAGGAGCTGAAGTGGATGCCGTCGTGGGGGCTGGCCTCGGTGGGGAGGCAGCCGTTCTCGTCCTTGAAGACCTCGGCCACGTTGAGGTAATAGACCCCCTTTTCCTCCGCCAGGTCCTTGAGAATCTCGTTGTAGCGGTCGATTTTGGCGTTGTCGGCAACGGCGCCGGAGCTCTGCTCATATTCCGCCGTCACCGGCAGGATGGACTGGATATAAAGAATCGCGTCGGGATGCTGGGAGATGAGGGTATCCACCACCTGGGCGTAGCTCTCCCGGAAGGATTCCTCATCGGAGAGCATACTGTTGATTCCCATCATCAGGTAGATTTTACCCGGGTTGTAATACTGGGTGGCCTCCAGAATGGGGACCACGCTGCCGTCCTCCAGCTCCACCACGTCCTTGGTATAGAGGCTGTTCAGGTTGACGCCGGTATCGGCCAGCACCGTCACGTTGCTCATGACGTCATAGAGCTTGATTCCCTCGGTGATGGAATCCCCCACAAAGAGGGCGTCGTCGAAATATTCCGAGGCGAGCCATTCCCCCTCCTGGACCTCAGGGCCGTCCTGGGCGGGGGCGGAGCTTTCCGCCTCCGGCTGGGAGGAGGCGCTGCTTTCCGGCTCCGACGCCGGCTCCGGCTGGCTTTGGGAGGTGAGGGGCTCCAGGGGAGGCTGGTAATCCACCGGGTCCAGGAGCTGCCACACCCCCGCCCCGGCCAGGGCGATGGCGGCGGAGCTCAAAAGGACCACCAAAAAGGAGCGGAAGGCGTTTCCCCGCTTTCTGCGTCCGTATACCGGGCTTTTGTCTTTGCTCATTCCAGAAAATCCACTCTTTCCTATTGTTCAACGGCGCCCGCGCCCCTTATGCGCCGAGGCCCGGGCGCAACGGCTCCGGCCGGGGGCAGTCTGGCGCCCCGGCCCCGGCAGGGGGGCCTATCCCCGCAGCCGGTGGTTTCTAACGGTATTATAACAAAAGAATCCCTCAAATGCTATACACAGGATTTGAAATTTCCGTGAAGGAACGCGGGCTATACAGCTAGTATTCAACATTTTCCACTGAGTTTTCAACACCCCCGGTGGGAAGCCGGTGGAAAAGCCCCCCAATCCCGGTATCTAGGCCGGATTCTTTCGGGGAAGGGTTTCAACATCCATATTTTCCCTTTTCAACTGTGAGTAAATGGAAAAGATTTTGTCAGCTTTCTGAAAGGCGCCGGGGAAAAATTCCCGCCCGGCAGGGGATTTCCCATAACTTTTCCCTTGACAAAAGCCGGTTGGGTGATATAATAAATAATGCATTTGCGGCGGTGCTGGAATCGGCAGACAGGCACGTTTGAGGTGCGTGTGCATATGCGTGTGGGTTCAAGTCCCATCCGCCGCACCAAATGAAAAGGTCCTGCTCCAAGGGGGCAGGGCCTTTTCATTTCTTTGCTTCAAGGGATGGGGCTTGAAGCGGCGCGGTAGTGAATGACGTGCCGGCGGCACGTCAGAGCCGCGCCTGACCGAGCCGCGCAGCGCGGCGAGAGTCAAGTCCCATCCGCCGCACCACGTCGGAGCAAAGTCCACTTTGCTCCGGCTTCTTTTTTGCCTTCGGAAAAAAAGAAGTCATCCGCCCGCTCCCTTGCTCCTCCTTTTCCGCAAAAGGGCACGCTCGGCTCGCCTGCTCGGTTGCAAGCGCCCTCGCGACGGCTCGCTGTCGCTACCACCCTTTTGCGGGTGC
>CAJFUT010000188.1 GCA_904420255.1 uncultured Angelakisella sp.
AAAAAGGCCCAGCGCAGCGACAGTCTTTGGCTACTTTCTGACAATTCAGAAAGTAGTATGCTCTGCGTTGCGCTGAGAGCGCAACAGAAATAGAAAGAGGCCCTGTACCTCAGGACCTCTTTCTGCTTTCAGATGGAAGAAGCCGCCGCACGTCAGCGGGCGTGGGCCAGGCGGTTCATGATGCCGGCCCGCTCCAGGGCGGCCCGGAGGGCGGGGGCCAGGAGGGTGGCCACCACAATGGCCAGGGTGCCGTTGGACACCGAGGTGACGGCCTTCACCGAGATGTCGGCGATGGCGGTTTCCAGGGCGCCTCCCAGGAGGAGGTCCCGGATAAAGTCCTTGCTCAGGTAAAGCACCACATAGGCGTAGCTCCCCGCCGCCGAGGCCAGGAGGGTCCGGGGGATGCTGGCCTTCTTCCCCCCGGTGATGAGGCCGGCCAGCCAGCCGATGACGAATTTAAACACCAGGGTGAAGGGGGCGGAGCTGGCCCAGCCGTTGAAGATGTCGAAAAAGAAGGAGCCGATGCCCCCGGCCAGCCCTCCCCGCACCGGCCCGAAGAGCAGGCCGGAAATGAGGCAGGCCACCGTGGCCATGTGGATCATGGTCTTGCCCATGGGGGTGGGGATCTCCACCCGGAGGGAGGTGGCCACATAAACCACCGCGGCCATCAGCCCCACCACCACCATATCGTATACGGTGAATTTCTTTTTCTGATTCATATAAAACCCTTCTTCCATGATATTGCGGGGCGGCCCCCGCTGGGCGGGGCAGCCCCCGCTGGCACTGACGTTAGTCACGGTGAAAGAACCGCAAATGACTGCGCCGCGCAGCTTAGTTTGATAAAAATATGCCTTTCGAACCCCAAGTGATATGCTCAGAGAGCGGCGCACAAACCGGCGATGTGCAAACCGTAAGCTCA
The DNA here is from genome assembly GCA_904420255.1 of uncultured Angelakisella sp. GTDB lineage: Bacteria > Bacillota > Clostridia > Oscillospirales > Ruminococcaceae > Angelakisella. The sequence goes on from CAJFUT010000188.1 coordinate 920, forward strand.
CGGACTTGGCTACCCGGCCTGCCGGGCTTACAAACTACGGTAGCCCTTGCTCACCTCCCGGCGGGTGAGCCATTCCAGGGTGCGCTCCAGCATGACCCCCTCCCGGGGCTCGGTGCTGTAGCTGTAGGTGGTCTTGATGGTCAGCTCCACATACCGGGCGGCCCGGTCCATGGCCATGGGGAGGCTGTCCCCCTGGAGGAGGGAGGCGGTCAGCACCGCCGCGAAGATGTCCCCGGTGCCGGGGTAGTGGACGGGGATATATTCCCCCACCGACTTCCAGAAGGAATTGTGCTCCCGGTCGTAGCAGATGTTGGCGTATTCCCCGGTGGCCAGGGTCACCCCGGTCACCACCACGCAGCCCGGCCCCAGCTCCCCCAGCCGGGCCAGGAGGCTTCTGGCGGCGGCGGTGGTGATGGCCCCGGCCTTGGGCTCCTCCCCCAGGAGGATGGCGGCCTCGGTGAGGTTGGGGGTGATCACCTGGGCCTTCCCCACCATCCGGCCGATGCCCTCCACCATTTCCCGGGTAAAGGAGCGGTAGAGCTTGCCGTGGTCCCCCATCACCGGGTCCACCACCTTCAGGGCGTCCGGCCACTGGCGGAAGAAATCCAGGCAGTTGGCCACCTGGTCCGCCGAGCTGAGGTAGCCGGTGTAGATGCACTCCAACTCCAGGCCGAAGCGGCGGTAGTGCTCCAGGCAGGGCTCCATGTAGTCGGTCAGGTCCCGGCGGCACACCTCGCCGAAGCCGCCGGTGTGGGTGGAAAGCACCGTGGTGGGGACAGGGCAGGCCTGCACCCCCATCACCGAAAGCACCGGCAGGATCACCGAAAGGGAACAGCGGCCGAAGCCGGAAAGATCATGGATGGCGGCCACCCGGGGGGGTCTCGTTGTCATCAGTACGCACCTCTTGCTTTCAGTATAGCCCCGGCGGCGCCGCGGCGCAAAAGCGCCGGGACAGGTTTGGCAGAAATTGAATTTTATAAAAATGCCACAAACGGACAAGGCTATTTATACCACGGATTATCGCAATTTTCCAGGAAAATATTTTATCTTTTCCGGGCCGGATTTTTTGATTCGGCATTTTCTCTAAAATAAACGGATTTTAAGCGGATTTACCTGTGCAATAGGTAGAAGAAAATCCCGGCCGCCCCTGCCAGAATGTACAAGGGGTAAGGGCCGGGACGGGGGAAAGACTAAGGACTGCGGACGCGGACTGCCCCGGGACCGGCGGAGCCGGAAGCTGGGCGGAAGGCTCCGCCGGAAGGAGCATGGTCGATATGAACAAGAACATGGTATCCACCGCCGCCGGCCTTGCGGCCACCGCGGCAGCCGTCGGCGCTGCCGCCTACGTCATGAACGCCAAGTCCATGAAGGGCCAGCGCAAGGCCATCAAAAAGACCGCCGCCAAGGCGGGCCGTATGATGAGCGGTATGGTAAGCGGCGTGGTGGACAACATGGCGAACCACATTCTGGGCTGACGGGGGACACAGCCACCCCCGCTTTTTTCGGGCTTTCCCTGGGGGCCCGCCCGGGCCCGGAAGCCAAGGCGCGCCGTTAGGCGCGCCTTTTCGCAACGCCGCGCCTCCCTCCCCCTTAGATTAGCTTGTACCGCTGGGATACTGATTTCTGCACCGCTACGCTTCATTCTGTTTTTGTTCCGCCTGAGTCGCCAGGATGATTTTTGATTGTGCCATGGGTAATGCAGTGGTTTGAGAAAATGTCAGGCATCGGCCTGGCCCGGTGTTGCCACTTTCTTGATCAAAAGAAAGTGGCCAAAGAATCCGCTGCGCGGGGCCTCTTTCTGGTATTACTCCGGTCGCACCGGAAGTCC
>CAJFUT010000189.1 GCA_904420255.1 uncultured Angelakisella sp.
CAGAAGGTCCTCGGCCCTACGGGGTTCCCAAAGGGGAAGCCCCTTTGGCCGCTTTTTCGTGCCTTTTTGGCGGGTCAAAAAGGCACAGCCGGGGACCGGCGCCGCGACCGGAGTATCACCGGAAAGAAGCCTAGCGCCAGCAGAAAATGCCCTTCCCCAGCCTGGGTGATATGCTCAGAGAGCGGCGCACTCACCAACGATTCACGAGCCGCCGCTCACGGACTCAAAAATAGGGGTTGATGAAGGCGGAAACCCCTTTGGGAAGAAGCCTGCCGGCTTCCTCCAGGGTTTCCGAGAGGAAGGCGCGGCTCTGGGGGCTGCGGGCGGTTTTCACCAGGATCTGGAAGCGGTACCGCCCCGCCACCCGGAACACCGGCTCCTGGGAGAGGCCCAGCAGCCGCACCGGCATCCCGGGGTAATGGTCCCGGAGGCGGTCCTTCATCCACAGGAGCAGCGCCCCGGCCCCCTTTTCGGCGGCCTCCCGGTCCTCCCCGTGGATGCCCACCGCCGAAAAGCGGCAGAAGGGGGGATAGAGGTGGAACCGCCGGGACTGGATTTCCTCCCGGTAGAAGCTTTTGTAGTCCTGGGCCGCCGCCGCCAGGAGGATGGGGTTCTCGGGGGTGTAGGTCTGGAGGAAGGCCCGGCCCGGCAGGGCGTCCCGGCCGCACCGGCCCACCACCTGGGTCACCAGGGAGAAGGCCCGCTCGTAGCTGCGGAAATCCTCGCTGTAGAGCATCTGGTCCACCGTCAGCACCCCCACCAGGGTGACGTTGGGGAAATCCAGCCCCTTGGCCACCATCTGGGTCCCCACCATGATGTCGTATTTCCCCTCCCGGAATTCCCCCAGCAGCCGCTCGTGGGAATTGCGCCGCATGGTGGTGTCCATATCCATCCGCAGCACCCGGGCCTGGGGCCACCGCTCCCGGAGGACCTCCTCCACCCGCTGGGTGCCGATGCCGGTGTATTTGAGGAAGCGGCTGCCGCAGGCGGGGCATTTCTCCGGCACCGGGGCGCTGTAGCCGCAGTAGTGGCACATGAGCCGCCCGTTGGCGCTGTGGTACTTCATGGTGATGGAGCAGTGGGGGCACTCCGCCGGGGTGTGGCAGGAGGCGCAGCGGACCTGGGTGGAATAGCCCCGGCGGTTCATCAGGAGGATGGTCTGCTCCCCCCGCTGGAGGTTCAGGTGGATCTCCTGGCAGAGCTCCTGGGAAAGCCCCTCGGCGGGGATTTCCTGGCTCTGCATATCCAGGATGGTGACGCTGGGGAGCCGGGCCGCCCCGTACCGCCGGGGCAGCTCCGCCAGGAAATAATCCCCCTTTTGGGCGTGGTAATAGCTTTCCACCGAGGGGGTGGCGGAGCAGAGGAGGGTCATCCCCCCCGCCATCCGCATCCGGGCCCGGGCGGCCTCCCGGGCGTCGTACCGGGGGGCGTTCTCCGATTGGTAGGTGTGCTCCTGCTCCTCGTCCACCACAATGAGCCGCAGCCCCTCCAGGGGGGCGAAGACCGCCGAGCGGGTCCCCACCGCCACGTCCACCATCCCCCGGCGGGCCCGCTTCCATTCGTCCAGCCGCTGGCTCATGGAGAGGCCGCTGTGAAGCACCGCCGCCCGCCTGCCGTACCGCCGGCGGAACATCCGGATGGCCTGGGGGGTGAGGGCGATCTCCGGCACCAGCACCAGGGCCCGCCCCCCCTCGGAAAGGACCCGGTCCACCAGCTTCATGTAGACCTGGGTCTTGCCGCTGCCGGTGACCCCGTAAAGGAGGGCGGTGGAGCCGTCCCGTCGGGCCAGCACCTCCTCCAGCCCCGCCAGGGCCTCCTGCTGGGAGGGGGAGAGGCAGATCTCCTCCGGCTTCCCCTCCAGGGGGGCGTCCCCCAAGGGGTCCCGGTAGACCTCCTCCTCATAGTATTCCCCGGCGCCGGATTTTACCAGGTTATCCACCACGCCCTTGGTGACCCCTGCAAAGTAGCAGACCTCCTTCACCGAGGCGCAGCCCACCTGTTCCAGCAGCTCCAGCACCCCCTGCTGCTTGGGGGTGAGGCGCCTCCCCTCCCAGCCGGGGGTGAGGCGCACCATCTGCTGGGTCTGGTCCAGCACCCGGCGCTTCACCTGGTCCCGGGCCTGGATGAGGCCCCGGCCCTCCAGCTCCCGGAGGACGGGGTGGCCCTTCCGCAGGCCCAAGAGGTCCAGAAGCTCCTCCTCCGGCACCGGCTCCTTCCGCCCGGCCAGCACCCCCAGGAGGCGCGCAGCCTCGGGGGAAAGGGCCGCCGGGTCGTATTCCTCCCCCCGGAGGAGGCTCCAGGCGGTGCGGCTTTTGATGCCGTAGCCCCCGGGGAGGATGGCCCGCAGCCCCTCGAACCAGGTGCAGAAGGTTTCCGCCTTGAGCCACCGGAGCATCCGCAGCAGCTCCCCGCTGAGGAGGGGCTCCGGGTCGGCGGCGGACTTCACCGCCTTGAGGCCCTGGGGAAGGGCATCCTCCCGGCAGTCCTCCAGCCCCAGCACCAGCCCCAGCCGCTGGGCCCCGCCCCGGCCGAAGGGGACCACCACCCGCTGCCCCGGGGCCAGCTCCAGCCCCGGGGGCACCAGGTAGGTGTATTCCTTGTCAAAGGAATAGGCGGCGTTCTCCACCGCGATTTTTGCCATCACGGCCAATTCCGCCGCCCCCTTCCGTCAGGGTGAAATTTCAGTCGCCGCTGTAGTCGCCGCTGTGGCTGTGGGAATCCTGCCGCTCCATGGAAACGTCCAGGTCGGACAGCTTCGCCTCCCCGGTGGCGAAAAGGTGCACCGCCATGGTCACCGGCTTTTCCTCCAGGGAGATGTGGTTCTCCTCCGCCTCGGCGGCGATCTCCCGGGCTTTCCGGGCCACCGCCACCACGAATTC
>CAJFUT010000190.1 GCA_904420255.1 uncultured Angelakisella sp.
GTAGTAAATGAGATGGTTTTGACCTGTCTGAAATGCCCGTGGATACAGTGTTTTCAAGGGATAATCAGATTTTGGCTTGATTTTTTTTAGAAAATCCGGCGGGCGGAAAAGAGAGCGGGGTACAGCCTTCCGCCATGAAGGCGCTTCTCTCACGGACGCAAAAAGAGCGGCGCACAACCTTGCGCCATGAAGGCGCTTCTCTCACGGACGCAAAAAGAGCGAAGCACAACCTTGCGCCTTTGAAAGACTTCTCTCACGGACATGAAAAGGGGTTGCGGGGTTTACCCCGCTGAAGCCATTTTCTCCCAGAGCAGCCCCACATAGCGCCGGGTCAGGGAGAGGAGGGCCTCCCGCTCCCCCTCCCCCAGGTCCCGGAAGGCCGCCCGTTCCGCCTCCATCAGGGGGAGGACCACCCTGCGGGCCTCCTCCTCCCCCTTGGGGGTCAGGAGGACCTGCTTGTTTTTCCGGTTGCCGGGGATGGGGGCCAGCTCCACCAGCCCCCGCTCCTCCAGGGCCTTGATGGCCGAGTTCACCGTCTGGGGCGGGTAGTGCCAGGCGGAGCAGAGCTCCCGCTGGCTCTGGGCGGCGCCCCGCTCATAAAGGGAGTAGAGCAGCCACAGGGCCGTGTCCGAGAACCCCCGCCCCTTGGCGTAGAGGTGGTAGCCCTCGTCCATCTCCTTGTAAAGCCGGTCGAAAGCGGCAAGCTGTTCCCCAATGCGGTCCTCCATGGCCGTCCCTCCTTTTCCTCAAGTCAGCGATTGGCATTATAATCCGAAAGCGGATAAAAGTCAAGGGATTCCTCCTCCCCGGAACAGACAAACGCCCCGTCCCGGAAGGGTTCCGGGGCGGGGCGTCTGGGCCGGCGGCAGGGATTCAGGAGCGGTCCTCCAGATACTTCACAATGTCCCCCACGGTGCGGACGTTCTCCACATCCTCGTCGGGGATTTCCATATCGAATTCGTCCTCCAGGGTCATCACCAGGTCCACCACATCCAGGGAATCGGCCCCCAGGTCGTCCACCAGGTTGGTTTCCGGGGTGATGCTCTCCTCCTCCACGTCCAGCTGCTTGGCCAGAATCGCCGCAACTTTTTCAAAAATCATACTGCAAACTCTCCTTTGTGGGATGATGGGCTGTAAACAGCATTATAATAGCGTGTTTCTCTCCAGTTGGCAAGTGGTTTTCCGGAAATTCTTGGCGGGTTTACAAAAGATTTAATTTTGCCCCGGGAAAACCGGGGCGGGAAGGCCGCGGGGCGGGATATTTCACCCCCGGCGCAAGAAAGCCGTGGGAAGGAGGCACAATATATATAAGGCCCCGCCGGGGGCAATTCCCAAGCATTGGAAAGGACGAAACTTATGAAGCGCCTGAAACACCGCAAAATATGGGCCGCGGCCCTGTCCCTCTCCCTGCTCGCCGTTTCCTGCGGCGGGGGCGGGGGTTCCTCCGCCTCCTCCTCCCAGAGCCAGAGCGTTTCTTCCCAGGCGGAGGAAACGCCCCTGGACGGCGGCGCCCTGCTGGATGAAATTTACCAGGACCTGGAGCTGATGGGGATTCTGGAATTGGATGAAACGGTGATGGCGGACCTGCTGAACATCCCGGAGGAATACTACGACCAGTTCTGGGGGCGCTACTCCATGGCCCGGTTCAACATCGGGGAGGTCTTTATCATCCAGCCTTCGGAGGCAGAGGGATCGGCCCAGCTCATCCAGGAGCGGCTGGAGGAATACCGCCAGTCCCGGATGGACACCTTTGAGAATTACAACGTGGCGGGCGATTATGAAAAGGCCCGGGACGCCCTCCTGTACCAGCGGGGCGGCTATGTGATCCTCCTGATGCTGGAGGACAACTCCGCCGCCCAGGCGCTGATCGAGGAGCGCATCCCCGAGTAGCTTTGACAAAGGGGGCAAAAGCTGGTATAATATTTCCGAATTGATAGGCGGCCATGAAGGCCGCCGGAGCACACCCCCATCAGCAAGGATGAATCAGGCCAGGAAGGCTTCGCCGGAAGCGGTGGGTTCATAAGAAGGTTTTCTTATGGGCACATCGCCAGGAACCGGCGTTGTTTTCCCGGCCTTTTTTCATCCCCGCCCGCCAGGAAGGCCCCGGGGGAAGCCATTGTTGACAAAAAGGAGAGAATCCCATCATGAACCAAAAAACCAAAGACCTGGTGTTCGCCGCCATGTGCCTGGCCCTGGGGCTGATTGTCCCCCAGGTGTTCCACCTCATCCCCTTTGTGGGGGCGGTGCCCAACCTGGGCGGGGTGTTCCTGCCCATGCATATCCCGGTGCTGCTCTGCGGCTTCCTCTGCGGCTGGAAATACGGCGCCGCCGTGGGGGCGGTGGTCCCTCTCATTTCCTCCCTGGTCACCGGGATGCCGGTGCTGTGGCCCCAGGGGGTGTCCATGATCTTTGAGCTGTGCGCCTACGGCCTTTTCACCGGCCTTTTGTACCGCACCCTCCGGCGGAACGTCTACCTCTCCCTCATCGGGGCCATGGCAGTGGGCCGGGTGGTGTCCGGCGTCGCCAAGGCGGTGTTCTTCGGCATGGCCGGCACCCCCTTCGGCATGGCGGCCTTCATCAGCGGCGCCTTCACCGTGTCCATCCCCGGCATCATCCTCCAGCTGGTGCTGGTGCCGGTGCTGGTGCTGGCCCTGGAAAAGGCAGGCGCCATCCGCCGGGCGGCCCCGGCCGGCGTGTCCGTGAGATGAGTTTCTACAAGGGGCTGGCTTGTGCGCCGCTCTCTATCCGGGTGGTCCCGGCGGCCTAAGCATTCAAGCAAAAAAGAAGGCCCCCCAGGGTGCCTATCGATAGGTACGAAATCTGGCCCATCGGCCCCCGGGGCGCTAGGAGGCGGACAGCTATGGCTGTCCGCCTTTTCCGCTATGCGGGGACATCTTGCGGTTGGCCGGTATTGGGTACCGCCTGGTGAAGTTGGAATGCGGATAAGGCGGGCTTTGCTTCACCCGGCAACATCCCGCTGTCTACTGCGCCGATATCCCGGTAGAAGATACGCACGTTCTGCCCGCTGCTGCGGGAGTATTTCTTTCCCCGTTCCCCGATCTCGATCCGCCGGATGAACA
>CAJFUT010000191.1 GCA_904420255.1 uncultured Angelakisella sp.
CGCTCTTTGTCACTTTCTCTCGGCAGAGAAAGTGAAGCCCGGACTTCCGGTCCGACCGGAGTAATCTATTTAAGAGAAAATCCGGCGGGGCAGAAAAGAGAGCGGGGCACAAACCAACGATTCAGAAACCGTCCCTCACGGACATAAAGCCCAGCGCAACGACAACCTTTGGCCACTTTCTTTTGATCAAGAAAGTGGCAGCCGGGGAGCCCCGGCGAGCGATCACGTTAGCAATGGTGAAAGAAACGAAAGCGGGTGCGCCGCTCAACTTGGGCTGACAAGAACCCGCCTTTTGAATCCCAAGTGATATGCTCAGGGAGCGGGGCACAAACCGGCGCAGCGTAGGCGCTTCTCTTACGGACTTAAAAATAGAGGCGGCTGACGCCCTTGCCCCGGCGGGTGATCTCGCCGGCGCACCGGGCGGCGTTTTCCAGGGCGTCGGCGGTGCCGCAGAGGAGCTTCCCGTCCCGCTTGGCAAATTTCCCCGCCACCAGGGTGTGGCGGATGTTCCGGCTGCCGGCGCTGTAGAGGATGGCCGCCAGGGGGTTGTAGAGGGGGGCGGTGTCCGGGGTGTTCAGGTCCCAGATGTTCAGGTCCGCCGCCGCGCCGGGGGCGATCTTCCCGGAGCCGAAGCCCAGGGCCTCGTGGCCCCGCATCAGCACCCGCCACACATCCCCCAGGCGGTAATCCTCCGCCTTGTCATAAAGCTTGCCCAGCAGGGCGAAGAGCCGGGCCTGCTCCAGGGGGTCCACCGAGTTGGAGCTGGCGGCGCCGTCGGTGCCGATGCAGAGGTTCACCCGCTTCCAGTATTCCCAGATGCGGCCCATCCCAGACCCCAGCTTCATATAAGTCTTGGGGCAGACGGCGATATAGGTATCGGGGGCCAGCAGCTCCAGGTCCTTTTCCTCCATCCAGAGGCCGTGGGCCACGATGCAGGGGACGGTGAAGCAGCCGGCCTTCGCCGCCACGGCAAAGGGAGAGGCGCCGTGCTTCCGGTAGCTCTCCGCCACCTGCTCCTCCGTTTCCGAAACGTGGAGATGGATGCCGCCGCCGGTTTCCCGGGCCATGGCCACCAGCTTCTCCAGCACCTGGGGGGAGCAGATATAGGGGGAGTGGGGGCCGAAGCGGACGTGGACCATAGGGTCGTCCCGGTACTGGTCCATCAGCTCCCGGACCGGGGCCGCCTCCGGTTCCACATCTCCGTCAGGGGCAAAGACCGTCCCGGCGATGTCGGCCCGGATGCCGGTTTCCTTGGCGGCCCGGGCGATCTGCTCCCCGTGGAAATAGTGGTCGGCAAAGACGGTGACCCCGTGGTCCAGCATCTCGGCGCAGCAGAGGCGGCTCCCCCAGTAGATGTCCTCCGGCTGGATCTTGCTCTCGTAGGGCCAGATTTCCTTGTTGAACCAATCGCTGGCGGTGACGTCCTCCGCCAGCCCCCGGAGGATGTGCATGGGGGAGTGGGCGTGAAGCACCGCGAAGCCCGGGGTCACAAAGAGGGCGGAGCAGTCCACCGTTTCCTCGATTGGCCCTTCCGGGGAAAGCCCCCGCCCCACGGCGGCGATGGCCCCGTTTTCAATGAGGATGTCTTTCCCGGCGGAGATGGCCCCCATCTCGTCGATGATGTTGCAGTTTTTCAGAAGAATCGCACCCATCTCTTTTCCACGTCCTTTCCTGTTCCGGATGGTTCCGCCCAGGGAGGGGCTCCCCGGGCTGTTTCCCCTTTAGTTTACCACATTTTCCCCAGGCGGAAAAGGCGGAAAGCCCCCTTTGGTTAGCAGATTTTGCCCCGGCCTGTCCCTTATAATAAAACCGCAAATGCCATGCCGGGGGAAACGCCGCCCGGCGGCAGGAAAGGGAGGCGGGAAACAATGTATGACTTGAGAATCGTTGTGGATGAGGTGAAGGGCTTCTGCGATATGCCCATGAAGGTGGGGGACTTCTTTGAGGTCCGTGGCGGGCGGATCATCGTCCCCCCGGGACAGCACATCTGTATGTGGGCCCTCCAGAGCCTGATGCCCTTTTTCCCGGTGAAGCAGCGGGCTTCCAAGGAGGAAAACGACTGGATCCCCTACACCAAGCGGATCAGCTGCCCCGATCCCAACGGCATGGTGATCTACCGCATCGACCGCATCGGCGACCCGGAGGACGAGAAGCGGGAGGTCTTCCGGCGGATGCTGGTGGACCCGGCCCGCTGCACCGGCTGCCGGTCCTGCGAAGCCGCCTGCCCGTCGGAGGCGATCCGCATTGAGGCCGGGGCGGATGGGGGCTTCTCCCCCAAGGTGTGCCGCCAGTGCGGCAACGCCCGGTGCGTTTCCGCCTGCCCCACCGGGGCCCTCTCCAAGGCCCCGGAAACCAAGGCCGTCCTGGTGGACGAGGAAAAATGCGTGGGCTGCGGGGCCTGCAAAGCCGCCTGCCCCTTCGGCTCCATCACCATCCCGGAGGGGAAGGCCCGCATCTGCACCCTCTGCGGCGGGGAGCCCAGGTGCGCGGCGGCCTGTCCCACCGGCGCCGTTTCCTTCGGACGGATGGGGGACAGCCCGGAGGCAGGGGCGAAATAAGTCTCACTCGGTCAAAACAGCCGGAGGCGCTCCCTCCGGCTGTTTTGCTATGCAAAAACTTCATGGGCGGCGTCCATGAAGTTTCCTATTCTGTCCGCCGCGGCTTTACAAGGGGCCGGAAATCCGTTAAAATAAACTGAAAAAGGGATCCCAAGTACTGAGGAAAAAGGAGAGCACAGACAATGGAACAAGCCAAGGTATACTTTACCGACCTTCACGCCCACCCCGGCCGGAACCTTCTCCAGAAGCTCCGGGACCTGATGCTGGCCGCCGGCATCCGGGACATCGACTTTGAGAATAAATTCGTGGCCCTGAAGCTCCACTTCGGGGAGGAGGGGAACCTGGCCTACCTGCGGCCCAACTACCTGAAGGTGGTGGCGGACCTGGTGAAGGAGCTGGGGGGACGCCCCTTCCTCACCGACTGCAACACCCTCTATGTGGGGAGCCGGAAAAACGCCCTGGACCACCTGGACGTGGCCATGCTCCACGGCTTCGGCCCCATGACCACCGGCTGCCAGGTGATCATCGCCGACGGCCTCAAGGGCACCGACGAGACCCTGGTGCCGGTGCCCCACGGGGAATATGTCAAGGAGGCCAAAATCGGCCGGGCGGTGATGGACGCCGACATCGTCATCTCGGTGAACCACTTCAAGGGCCACGAATCCGCCGGCTTCGGCGGCGCCCTCAAGAACCTGGGGATGGGCTGCGGCAGCCGGGCCGGCAAGATGGAGCAGCACTCCAGCGGCAAGCCCCATGTGGCCCAGGAGCTCTGCGTGGGCTGCCGGGCCTGCGCCCGCCAGTGCGCCCATGAGGCCATCTCCTTCGGGGAGAACGGCAAGGCCTCCATCGACCACGGCAGATGCGTGGGCTGCGGCCGGTGCATCGGCGTCTGCAACGTGGACGCCGTCCAGGCCCCGGACAACCACAGCGGCGACATCCTCAACAAGAAGATGGCGGAATACGCCTGGGCGGTGGTGAACGGGCGCCCCCATTTCCATGTGAGCCTGGTCATCGACGTTTCCCCCTACTGCGACTGCCACAGCGAAAACGACGTCCCCATCATCCCGGATGTGGGCTTCTTCGCCTCCTTCGACCCGGTGGCCCTGGACCAGGCCTGCGCCGACGCCTGCAACAAAATGCCCCCCATGCCCGGCAGCGTCATCGAGGGGTGCGACCCCGCCAAGGACCGCTTCTCCAGCGCCTTCCCCAACACCAACTGGGAGGTCTGCCTGGAGCACGCCCAGGAGCTGGGCGTCGGCACCCGGAGCTACCAGCTCATCCGGGTGAAGTGACCCCGCCGCCGGGGGAGGGGCGACTGCCGGAACGGGTCGAAATCGATTGCTTTTTCCAAAAAAATCCTGTATAATATTGTTTTGCGCGATATGATACGCTGGGCCGGAGGAAGTGGCCCGGGGGAAAGGATTTTGAGGAAGATGGATGAAATCAAGGACATTTACAACCGGGAGATTTACCGCCCTTTTGTGGAGTTCTGCAGCGCCCACGGCTACCGCACCATGCGGGACCTGGGCTGCTACGACTTCCGGCTCCTGAGCCGGCGGGAGGACTTCTCCCCCATGCTCATCACCCGCATCAAGGCGGTCTACGCCGCCTATAAGCGCCAGGAGGAGGAAAAAAAGACGGCGGAGGCGGCGCCCAAGCGGCGCTCCCCCGCCCCCATCTCCCCGGTGATGGAAACCCAGCTCCTCCTGCAGCTGAGGGATTACCTGCGGCGCAACAGCAGCCGGCTGGTGACCCTGGAGGAGCTTTACCGGGAAACCGGCGGCCGCCTCAAGCGCACCCGCATCACCAAGCTGCTGGCCGACGCCCCCTGGTGCTGCCAGGTGGACCGCACCCGTTTCTTCTGGAAGGCGGAGGCCCGGGAGGCCGCCTATCCCCTCCCCGCCCGGAGCGAGGAGGCCCCCCTCCTGGCGGCGGAATAACCCCAGCCAAAAACCCCCGAACCGGAATCCCGGTTCGGGGGTTTTTTTGGCCGTAAGAGAAGCGCCTTCATGGCGCAAGGTTGTGCGCCGCTCTTTTTTGTCCGTGAGCTGCGGTTCATGAATCGTTGGTTTGTGCCCCGCTCTCTTTTCTGCCCCGCCGGATTTTCTTTCAATCAGATTACTCCGGTCGCAGCGCGACCCCGGGCCTCACTTTCTCTGCCGAGAGAAAGTGACAAAGAGCGGCCGGGGAGCCCCCCGGGCCCC